>JAJFFA010000589.1 GCA_021776885.1 Planctomycetota bacterium | reverse complement strand
TCGTGAAGCTGGAGTACGAGTAGAAGGTCTCGGCGGCGTCCTGGCGCCCACCGAAGCCCCCAGCGCTGCCGATGCCCGGCAAGGCCACGTCCGAGAGGTGTGCACCGTCCAGGTCGTGCACGCGCACGACGCTGCGCGCGTCCGACAGGTAGGTCAGCAGCAGGCGCCCGCCAACGAAGCTCGCATTCTCGAGCCGATCGGCGCCCTGGGGCACGACCTCGACCAGCTCGGGCGACTCCTGCAGAGCGTCGATCTTGACCACGCGGCCGAGGGGCGCGTCCTTGTCCGTCTCGATCCAGAGGGTCGAGCCGCGGCTGCCGATCACCGAGTACTGGGCATCGAAGTCGTCCAGGGTGCGCACCACCGCGGAGTCGGGCGCCTCGAGGTCCTGCACGTACAGCCGGTTCTTGCGCGCGGTTCCCTCCCACACGCTGAGCACGAGGAAGCGACCGTCCTCAGTCACCTCGCAGCCGAAGCCGCGGCGCGGGTGCTCGGGGTCCTCGAAGACCAGTCGGTCCTTGGTCTGGGGATCCCCCAGGCGGTGGAAGTAGAGCTTCTGGTTGACGGTCTCCGCGGTCAGCCGGTCCTCGACCTCGGGATAGCGCCCGTAGAAGAAGCCGGCCTCATCGTGGGTCCACGCGGGGGAGCTGAACTTGACCCAGTCGAGGGTGTCGGGCAGGTCCTGACCCGTGCGCAGGTCGCGCACGCGCCACACGCGCCAGTCCGAGCCGCCGTCGGAGAGCCCGTAGGCCAGGTAGGCGCCGTCGTCGCTGAAGGCGATGCCCCCCAGGGACACGGTGCCGTCCTCCGAGAAGCGCTGCGGGTCGAGGACGACCTCCGGCTGGGCCTCGAGGCTGCGCGCGCGCATGATCACGGACTGGTCCATCAGCCCGTCGTTGTAGGAGAAGTAGTAGTCGTCTCCGTGACGCTGCGGCAGCCCGAAGCGCTCGAAGTCCCACAGGCGCTCGAGCTCGTCGCGCAGCAGCTCGCGCTGCGGGACCGCGTCGAGGAACTCGCGCGTGACCTCGTTCTGCTCCCGGATCCAGGCCTGGGTCTCGTCCGAGTCGGGGTCTTCGAGCCAGCGATACGGATCGGCCACGCTCGTGCCGTGGTACTCGTCGGTCACTTCGGCGCGGCGGGCGTCGGGGTAGTCGAGGGGAGCCATCGCGGTCGGGCCGGTGGTGGTGCAGGCGAGGCCGAAGAGGGCCAGGAGCGCCGGAAGGGCAAGCGGGATGTGAATGGACTTCATGGCGACGGGCGGAGTTCGGGGAGTTGCGGCGCACGAGTCTAGCGCTGGAAGCACCACTCCTGAACGAAAGCAGACTCACCACGGCCTGCGTTGCCCCGCTCGAGCGTTCCCACGACGACACTCTTACCTCCGCGCACTGCCCAGAGCGCTAATCTCTGGCCCTCCGCAGTCCCGAAGTCACCGCCGCGACCATGCTCCAGCCGCTCCTCCTCTGCACCCTCGCCCTCTCGCCCCTGCAGTCCGACGGCCAGGCCCCGGGGGAGTGGCCCCACTGGCGCGGTGCCAACCTGGACGGCAGCGCGCAGGGCGGCTCGCTCTTCGAGCGCGGCCCGGTGTCCCTCGCGGCGCGCTGGACGGCCCCCCTCGGGCCCGCCTACTCCGCCCTGACCCTGGCCGCCGGACGGGTCTTCACCGTCGCCTCCGACGGCGAGACCGACGCGCTGCTGGCCTTCGACGCCGAGAGCGGCGAGCGCCTGTGGCGTCGTCCCCTGGGTCCGACCTACCGCGGACACGACGGCTCGGAGGACGGCGCGATCAGCACCCCGACCCCGGCCGGCGAGCGGGTCTTCGTCGTCTCGGCCCAGGGCCTGCTGCTGGGCGTATCGATGGAGGACGGGAGCGCGGACTGGTCGCGGGACCTGGTGGCGGACTTCGGCGCCGAGGCCCCCGAGTACGGCTTCGGCACCACACCGCTCTTCGCCGACGGCCACGTCCTGGTGCAGGTGGGGGGCGGGGAGGGCGAAGCGCTCTGCGCCTTCGACCCCGCGAGCGGCGAGCTGGCCTGGTCGGTGGGGGACGGCGACGCCAGCTACGCCTCACCCCTGTTGGCCGAGCTGGCGGGGGTGCGCCAAGTGCTGGTGCTCAACGGCCGCGAGCTGTTCGCCGTGGAGCCGGCGGGGGGCGAGGTGCTCTGGACCCACGCCTTGACCGGCGAGCGCGACCGCGCCACCAGCGGCATCCCCACCGCCCTCGACGCGACGCGCTTCTTCGCGCCGATCGGCGGCGCCTTCACCTGCTTCGCGCTGAACGAGACGGACGGCGAGCTCTCCGTCGAAGAGCTCTACCGCTCGCGCGAGCTACGCAACAGCTACTCCGCGCCCGTGGCCTGGGATGGCCACGTCTATGGCTTCACGAGCAGCTTCCTGACCTGCATCGACGCGAGCAACGGGCGGCGCAAGTGGAAGTCGCGGCCCCCGGGGGGCCGCGGGCTGATCCGCGTCGACGACCGGCTGGTGGTCTTCGGCGACGAGGGGCTGGTGGCCCTCGTGCGCGCGACGCCCGAGGGCTACGTGGAGGAGAGCCGCACGCAGGCCCTGCCCTTCTCCAGCTTCGCCTGGCCCTGCTTCGCCGCGGGGCGCGTGTACGTGCGCAACTCGGAGTCCCTCGTCTGCCTCGAGCTGGTCGAGGGCACCGGCGCCCAGCCCCTGGCCGGGGCGCAGGGGGACGCGGGGCGAGCCGCCGCGGGCTCCCTGCTCGCGGACTTCGTCGAGGGCGCCCGCGCTCTGCCCGCCGGCGAGCGCGCGGCGCGGGTCGAGGCCTTCCTGGCCGAGCACCCGGCACCCAGCGTCGAGGACGACCGCTTCGTGCACCTGGTCTGGCGCGGGGAGGCCGAGGACGTGGCCGTCGTCGGCAGCATGAACACCAGCGGCCAGTCGGCGCCGATGGCGCGCCTCGAGGGCACGGACCTCTGGTATCGGACCTTCCCGATCGAGCCCGGGGCGCGCTGGGAGTACCAGTTCGAGATCGACTACAGCGAGCGCGTGGTGGACCCCCTGCACGCCGCGACCGTGCCCGCGGCGCGCGGGGCGGAGCTCTCCCAGGTGGCCACGAGCGGCTACCGCCTCGAGGACCACTGGACCCCCCTCGAGACCGAGCCCCGAGCGCGCATCGAGGAGCACGAGTACACCAGCGAAGCCCTCGGCAACACGCGCGAGCTGCGCGTCTGGCTGCCCCCGGGCTACGACGACGGCGACGCAAGCTACCCCCTGCTCCTGGTGCACCGCGGCCCTGAGTGGGCGGACATGGGCGGACTGACCAACACCCTCGAGCGCGTGGTGGGGGACACGGTGCGGCCCCTCGTCGTGTGCCTCATCGGGCCCATCGGCCCCTGGTGGCTGGAGAGCGGCGGCAGCCAGACCGAGGAGTACCTGGCGATGCTGGCGGACGAGCTGGTGCCCTGGCTGGGGCAGCGCTACCGCCTCCTCAGCGACCCGGCCGAGCGCGCCCT
>JAJFFA010000588.1 GCA_021776885.1 Planctomycetota bacterium | reverse complement strand
CGGAACAGCGTTCGTGTTGCAGTCCGGCTCGCACTCATCCGGGATGCCGTTCGCGTTGCAGTCCACGCCCGTGTAGCACTCGTCCGGCACGCCGTCGAGGTCACAGTCCAGGCTGGTCCCCGAGGCGATGTCGCAGCCGTCCGGGATGCCGTTCGCGTTGCAGTCCGCGCCGCCGCCGCCACACTCGTCCGGCACGCCGTCGCCGTCGCAGTCCTGGCTCGTGCCCGTCGCGATGTCGCACTCGTCCGGAGCACCGTTCGCGTTGCAGTCCTGGCTGGTCCCCGAGGTGATGTCGCACTCATCCGGGATGCCGTTCGCGTTGCAGTCACTGGCCGGGGCCACGAAGCTCTGGCCGTCGTTGACGCCGTCCCGCGTCTCGGGCAGCTCGCCTTGCCAGGCGAAGTCGTCATAGGTGGAGCCCGACCCGCCGAGCTGCAGGGAGAAGCCGACCAGGGTCGAGCCCGACTCGGCGACTCCGATGTCCGTCGACGTGAGTCCCAGGGCCGCACCGTCGTTCGCAGTGAAGGAGCCCTCGTAGCTCAGGAACTGGACCACCTGCCCGCCGTCGTCCACCAGAGCGATGCCGTCCGGCGCCCCGTTCTGCAGGCCCGGGATCGGGAACCACAGGGTGCCGAAGCCCGCCTGCTGGTCCGGCAGCACGCCGGAGAGGGCCTGGGGCGAGTAGGCGGCTCCGTTCGAGCCGTTGTAGGGCAGCAGGCTCCAGCCCGAGAGGTCGAGGCCAGCCACGCCCGCGACCTCGGCGCCCTCGTCCGAGTCGCCACTGACGTTGTCGTAGTGCAGCTCGTTGATCCAGACCGTGAGGTCCGCCGGCGAGGCGATCTCGCACTCGTCCGGGACGCCGTTGCCGTTGCAATCCTCGTCGCACTCGTCGGGAATGCCGTTGGCGTTGCAGTCGGAACCCGTGTCGCACTCGTCGGGGACTCCGTCGAGGTTGCAGTCCGTACTGGTTCCGCCGGCGATGTCGCAGTCGTCGGGCACGCCGTTCGCGTTGCAGTCCGCCTCGCACTCGTCCGGGATGCCGTCAGCGTTGCAGTCGACGCCCGTGTAGCAATCGTCAGGGACACCGTCGGCGTTGCAATCGAGGCTCGTGCCCGTGGCGATATCGCAATCGTCCGGAACGTCGTTCGCGTTGCAGTCCGCCTCACACTCGTCCGGGATGCCGTTCGAGTTGCAGTCGACGCCCGTGTAGGACTCGTCCGGGACGCCGTCGGCGTCGCAGTCGAGGCTCGTGCCCGCGCTGATGTCGCAGTCGTCCGGCACGCCGTTCGCGTTGCAGTCCGTCTCGCAGGCGTCCGGAATGGCGTTGGAGTTGCAATCGACGCCCGTGTAGCACTCGTCCGGAACCCCGTCGGCATCGCAGTCGAGGCTGCCCGCGGTGATGTCGCAGTCGTCCGGCACGCCGTTCGCGTTGCAGTCCACCTCGCAACCGTCGGGGATACCGTTCCCGTTGCAATCGGGGCCACGGTCGCACTCATCGGGCACGCCGTTCGAGTTGCAGTCCGCGCTGTCCCCGGCCGCGATGTCGCAGTCGTCGGGCACCCCGTTCGCGTTGCAGTCCGTCTCGCAGTCGTCGGGAACCCCGTTGGCGTTGCAGTCCGTGACCAGCTCACACTCGTCGGGGATCCCGTTCGCGTTGCAGTCGAGGCTCGTTCCAGCTGTCAGGTCGCACTCGTCCGGGATCCCGTTCGAGTTGCAGTCCTGGCTGTCCCCGACAGCGATATCGCAGTCGTCCGGGACACCGTTCGTGTTGCAGTCCGTCTCGCAGGAGTCGGGGATGCCGTTCGCGTTGCAGTCCGGGCCCCCGTCGCACTCGTCCGGCACGCCGTCCATGTTGCAGTCGGCGCTGGTCCCGGCGGTGATGTCGCAGTCGTCCGGGACACCGTTCTCGTTGCAGTCCGTTTCGCACTCGTCCGGGACGCCGTTGATATTGCAATCCAGGCTGGTGCCGGCAGTGATGTCGCAGTCATCCGGGACGCCGTTCTCGTTACAGTCCGTCTCGCACTCGTCCAGCACACCGTTGCCGTTGCAGTCGGCGTTCGGGTCGCACTCGTCGGGCACACCGTTGCCGTTGCAGTCGAGGCTGGTGCCGGCGGAGAGGTCGCAGTCGTCCGGCACGCCGTTCCCGTTGCAGTCGCCCTCGCACTCGTCCGGGACGCCGTTCAGGTTGCAGTCCTGGCTGGTGCCGGTGGCGATGTCGACCACGTCGGGCGAACCATTGCCGTTGCAGTCGGCGTTGTCGCACTCATCCGGAACGCCATTGCCGTCCAGGTCGAGGCTCGAGCCCGAGGCGATGTCGCACTCGTCGGGAATGTCGTTGTCGTTGCAATCCGCGCTGCCACCCGTCGTCAGGTCGCATTCGTCCGGGATGCCGTTCGCGTTGCAATCCGGCTCACAGGCGTCCGGAATGTTGTTGCTGTTGCAGTCGACGCCCGCGTAGCACTCGTCCGGAACACCGTCGAGGTCGCAGTCCTGGCTCGTGCGCGCGGCGATGTCGCAGTCGTCCGGCACGCCGTTCCCGTTGCAGTCCACCTCACAGGCGTCGGGGATGCCGTTCGTGTTGCAGTCGACGCCCGTGTAGCACTCGTCGGGGACACCGTCGGCGTCACAGTCGAGGCTGCTGCCCGCCGCGATGTCGCAGTCGTCCGGGACGCCGTTCGTGTTGCAGTCCGGCTCGCACGCGTCCGGGACGCCGTTGGCGTTGCAGTCGACGCCGGTGTAGCACTCGTCCGGCACGCCATCGAGGTCGCAGTCGAAGCTCGTGCCGCTGGAGATGTCGCACGAGTCCGGGACGCCGTTCAGGTTGCAGTCGGCGTTGCCCGGGTCGCTCAGGGCGCCCCCGCTGGAGGTCACGCAGACGCGGTCGACCAGCCAGCCCAGGTTGTCGAACGGGGTGACCATCGTCGACGTGTACTCGAAGACCAGGGTCAGCGTGGAGCCGGCGAAGGCCAGCAGGCTGACCTCGCGGTCTTCCCAGTAGTCCTGGTTGGCGATCCCGCTGCGGTCGTCGACGACGATTGGCAGGCCGCTCCCATCGTCGACGGAGACGGTCGCGATGGCGTCCACCGAACCCACGGCCGAGCAGTAGCGCAGCACGACGCTGCTGACGTCGGCGGGGATCGTGACGGGCCCCAGGGTCAGGGTACCGGCATCGCCGGGAACGACCTTGCAGTCGAACTCGTCGGTGAAGAAGGCCCAGTCGGCCGCGCCGCAATCGTTCAGGCGCTCACAGGCCTCGCAGGTGTCCCAGGGGCCGGTGGCGGATCCGGGGGGCAGGCCGCGGTCGAAGTTCTCGCAGTAGAGGTCCTGCAGGTTGGCGATGTCGCAGGAGTCGGGCCGCCCGTTCATGTTGCAGTCGGGGGCGCCGTCGGCGATGTCGCACTCGTCGGGCACGCCGTTCTCGTCGCAGTCCTCCGAGGCCGCCAGGATGTCGCACTCGTCGGGGACGCCGTTGAAGTTGCAGTCCTCGCTGCTGCCGTCCGCGACGTCGGCGCTGTCGTCGATCCCGTTCCCGTTGCAGTCCGGCGCCGAGCCACCGAAGGTCTGGCCCGTGTTGGGCATGCCCTCCGTGTTGGGCGCCGGGGACTGCCAGGTGAAGTCCGAGGCGAAGCTGCCCGAGCCGGCGAGCTGCAGGGAGTCGCCCACCGCCGTCGTGGCGAGTTCGAGCACGCCGATGTCCTCGGAGAGCACACCGACCGCCGGCCCATCGGACGCCGTGAATGCACCCTCGTAGCTGAGAAACTGGACCAGGTCGCCGTTGAGGTCGACCAGAGCGATGCCGTCGGGCGCGCCGTTCTGCAGACCGGGAATCGGGAACCACGCGGTGCCGAAGCCGCCCTGCTGGTCCGTCAACACACCGCCAAGGGGGATTGTCGAGTACGCCACCCCGCCGTTGCCGTTGTAGGCGACGAGGCTCCAGCCGGTGAGGTCGAGCGTTGCCGGTCCGGCGACCTCTACGCCCTCGCTGACATCTCCACCGTCGTTGTCGTAGTGGATCTCGTTGATGAACACCCCGCCGAGGGGTCCGGCGACCGGACCGCCACTCGAGACGACCCTGGAGGGCGTCCCGGAACCGGGGGTGGTGAAGCGGTCAGCGGCTTCGGGAGACCACGAAGCAAGGAGCAGCGCAACAGCAGTTGTGCACTGCCAGCCCGAGGGAAAGGTCATGGGGAGGAAACCTTGGCGGCGGGGAGGAAGGACGGACGTTGTGTGTCCGGCCATCTTGGCCGCAAGCCGCCGAGTTCGGCAACCCCGCACAGCCCCAGGGCAGCGGGGGCGG
>JAJFFA010000587.1 GCA_021776885.1 Planctomycetota bacterium | reverse complement strand
CGTCGAGGCGCCCCTCCGCCTGCTCCGGGGGCATGTAGTACGGCGTGCCGATCACCGACCCGTCCATGGTCAAGAGCGGAGCGTCAGCGGGCGAGCCGCGCGACGCCTTGCGGTCGGTCTCGACGATCGACAGGGTCCAGTCGTCGGGCTTCTGTGGCGTCACGTCGTGCCGGTCCATGCGACCGGCGACGCGCGCGATGCCCCAGTCCATCACGTACACCTCGCCGAACTTCCCGATCATCACGTTGGCCGGCTTCAGGTCGCGGTGCACGACGCCCTTCTCGTGGGCGTAGGCCAGGGCGCCGCAGATCTTCAAGAAGACGCCGAGGACGCGGGACTGGCTCCAGTCTCCCTGTTCCTCGTGCACCATACGGATGATCTCCTTCAGCTCGCGGCCCTTGACCCGCGGCATGGTGAAGTAGATGCGTCCGTCCTGGTCGACGCCGAGCTCGTGCACCGGGACGACGCACGGGTGATGCAGCTGGCCCGTGACCTGAGCCTCCTCCAGGAAGCGCACGAGTCCGCGCGAGTCCGTGTCCTGACTGCCCTTCTGGTCGAGGAGCACCTTCATGGCCAGGGTGCGGCGCAGGTCCGTGTCGAAGACCTCCAGGACCGCGCCCATGCCCCCGCGCCCCAGCTCGCGGCGGTAGATGTAGCGCGCGCTGGTGTTCGTCTGGGCGGCGAGCTTGTCCAGCCGACCCGCGTCCTGAACCGGGGCCGTGAAGTCGTCGTCGAGCTCGGGCAGGGGCGTGGCGTCGACGATCTCGGTCAGGTCGGAGATCCCCAGGCGGCCCAGGTCGAGCGTGCGCTCGACGCTCGGCAGCTCGGGCGAGCTCGGCGGATCGTCGGAAGGCTGCGAGGGAAGGGGGCGCGGGTCGTCGTCCATGGGGGGCCGGAGCGCGGGCATGGGACGTCGGAGACCCTCCACGACCTGCCCTGGGTCCAGCGCTGGCATGGTAGCGCCCTGGGCCCCGGGTCTCCGGGCTACGCTGCTCAATTCAGTGGTACCTTTAATGAGTCACAAGGACCGGCTCCGGCGCCCGGAGGCGTTCCTCGCCGTGGTCCGCGGGGCCGCTTTCCCCGCCCTTCCCTGCTTTGGTGCTCATCTTGAAGCGCTTTTTCCCGCACGCAGTGCTCCTCTCTCTTCCGGCCCTGGCGCTCCTGTCCGCAGGTGCGCACGCCAGCCCGATCCAGGGAAGCGACAGTTGCTCGTCGGCCCAGCCCATCTTCGGATTCGGCAACTTCGGCTTCGACACGACGGCGTCGACCACCGACGGTCTCGCCGACGTGGCCTGCGACGTCGGGGGCAACCAGCAGATCGAGGCCGACGTCTGGTTCTTGTGGAACGCGGGGGCGAGCGGGACCATCGGGATCGCGACTTGCACCGCCGGGCTGGACACCAAGCTCGCCGTCTACGCGTCCCAGACCTGCCCGCCGAGCCTGCCGCTGGATTGCGACGACGACACCTGCGGTGTCGGGTCGCTCGTGACCTTCGTTGCCGTCGCCGGCATGGACTACCTGATCCGCCTGGGCACACCCAACCCGGTGACCCCCGGTGGGGTAGGTCAGTTCGCCATCGCCCAGCTGGGTCCAGCGAACGACGATTGCATGTGCGCCGAATCGATCAGCGGCGAGGGTTTCTTCGCCTTCGACACGAACCTGGCGACCACGGATGGTCCGCCCACGCCGGGCTGCGCGGGTGGGCAGATCGACGACGACGTCTGGTACCGCTGGACCGCGCCCCAGGCAGGCACGTTCCGCGTTCGCACCTGTGGGGGCAGCGCGGATGACACGGCCATCGCGGCCTACAAGACCGGGCGCTGCCCGGCGCTGGCAGCGCCGCCGCTCGCGTGCGATGACAACGCCTGCGGGCCACAGAGCTCGATCACCCTGTTCGTGGACGAGCCCGGGGACTTGTTCCTGCTGCGCATCGGCAACCCCGCCTCCTTCAGCGGAGCGTCGGGCTCGTTCGAGATCACCTCCAGCTACCCCGTCGGGGGCGAGTTCCAGGCGCTGCGCGTCCAGGCCCTGGGTCAGGCCACGGTGACTCTCCAGGGCACCCAGCTCCTGGTCGACAACATCGGTTCGAGTGGTCAGGACGGGGTTGCCATCCAGCTGCCGCCGGGGACGGGCTGCTACTCGGCGGCCATCCCGCCCTTCGACCCGGACCTCAACGTGACCGGTGCCTTCCTCGAGACCCGTACCTACGGGCGCAGCAGCGGCTTGAACCGGCTCGTCAACCTGACCCGCGTCGAGGACGCGGGCGGCCTGGTCGACATCTTCACGGACATGGGCTCCTTCGGCGTGAGCGGGCTGAGCACCACGCGTACCAACTTCTGCGGCGACGTCACGACCCTGACGGCGAGCGTCGGCGGCGGATCACGCAACTTCTCGGGGCAGTCCCGGGGGCTGACCGAGTGCGGCCTGACCAACACGCCCAGCAGCAACCCCAACCAGTGGTGGACGGGCGAGGACCCCACGGGTCTCGGCTTGCTGGGCACGCCGCTCTTTGGCGAGGGCGACCGGGTCGAGTTCGTGGCCACGGACGGCTTCTCGCTCGACGAGTACTCGGAGGTGGTCTTCACGGCCAAGGACCTGTCGAGCTTCACGATCAAGACCCTCGTGCCCCTGCCCATGGGCGCAGGCAGCGCGCCTGGCCCGGTCATCACCGAGGTGGTCAGCGGTCCGCTGGCCGGCGACCAGCCCCAGTGGATCGAGCTGCAGAACCAGAGCGCAGCTCCCATGGACCTCTCGGATTTCACCCTGGGCGTGTTCGAGGACGGCTCGCCCCTGCTCAGCGGCGCGACCTCGAGCGCCTTCTCGAGCGCCATCCTGGCCCCCGGCCAGATCTTCGTCCTGGCCCTCGAGAGCGCGTCCAACACGGACTGCGATCCGATGTCCATGATCACCTGCTTCGAGCTCGTGTACGGCTTCGCCCCGGACGCCTACGACGCCCCGCGGGTCGACGGCAACGACGCGATCGCCCTCTTCCGCGGCACGGCCACGGGGGACGCGTCGGACGCGCCCCTGGTGGATCTCTATGGCGAGATCGGAGTGGACGGCAGCGGGGAGACCTGGGAGTACGCGGACAGCTACGCCCTGCGCAACACGGTCTACCCCAGTCCGGACTTCGGGCCGCAGGAGTGGGCCTTGCCGAACCCGGGCGTGCTCGATGCCGACATGGGCAGCGATGCCGCGCGCGTCCTGGCCTTGACGGGGCCGGGGGCCGTCGGGCCGTGCTGCTCGGGGGGCAACCAGGGAACGCCCTACTGTGTCTCCGTCCCCAACTCGACGGGCCAGGCGGCGACGATCGTCGGTAGCGGTTCGAACTGCGTCGCGATCAACGACTTCACCCTCGACTCGACCAACCTGCCGAGCACCTTCGGGCTCTACTTCATGGGGGACACCCAGGTCTCGGTTCCCTTCGGTGACGGCTTCCGCTGCGTCGCGGGCAACGTCTTCCGCTTCCAGCCCCCGCTGATGGTGAACGCCGGGGCGGTGGAGAGGACCCTCGACCTCGAGAACCGTCCGGCCGAGGGCAACGTGCTTCCCGGGTCGACCTGGAACTTCCAGCTCTGGTATCGCGACCCGATGGGAGCCGGCGGCCTGTTCAACCTCTCAGGCGGCCTCGAGGTCCTCTTCCGCTAACGCACCGGTGCGCTAGCCCTCCGCGTCGAGCAGCCGCTCGAGGGCCTCGAGCTCGTCCATGCAGGGCGGGCAGTCCTTCGCGTGCTGCCAGACGCTGCGCAGGCGCTCCGTCGAGAGTTCATCGCCGCGCAGGCGTGCCTCGACGAACTCTCCCACCCGGTGGATCCAGTCGCTGCACGACACGTGCGCGGGCTTGGCGTCCAGGGTCTGCTGGGCCAGCTTCTTGATCTGTTCGGGGTCGAGCTTCATGGGCACGCTGATTGGACTAGAGCCCGAAGGCTTCCCTTACCTCGTCGTCCGAGATTCCGGCGGCCTCGAGGGCGTCGCGCAGGCGACCTCTAGCGTCGAACAACAGCTTGTAGAGGGCATTGCGGTTGGTGCCCAGCTCGTGCGCCAGGTCGCCCGGTGCGCGGCCCGAGAGCTCGCCCAGGATCGCGGCACGCTGCTTCTCGGTCAGATCCTCCTCGATCGCGCGGTGCAGGGCCGCGACGACCTCCTCGCGCTCGGCGGGGCGCCCGGGGTCGGCGTCCGGGGCCTCGACGTCCAGGGCCGCCGCGCTGTCCTCGGTCGAGCCAGGGGCCACGCCTGCCTTGCGCAGCTCGGTCAGGGCGGCGCGCAGGGCCACCGAGTAGGCCCAGGTGGTGAAGCGACTGCGACCTTCGAAGCGCTCGAGCTTCTGCAGGATCTGCAGCACGGCGATCTGGGTCAGGTCGTCGAGGGTCGCGTCGTCGATCCCCTGGGCCCCCAGGGCCTTTCCCAGGGCGCCGCGCACCAGGGCCTGGAGCTCGCCCTGGACGATGGTCGCCTCCGGTCCAGTGCTACGCAGCGCCTGGACCCAGGCGTCGTTGCTGCGGCGGGCTCCGGCGGTGGGGGGCATGCCCAGAGCCTAGCTCCAACCTCTCACTCGCTTCCAGCGCGCCGGCCGGGGCCCGTTGGAATCGGAGGTAAGATCCGCCGGGTGGCCCCCGTCCAAGGGGGGAACGAAGCGCGGGCCGCTGGCCCGGAAAGAGGACGAACCATGAAACGAGCTGAATTTATCGAGCCCACCCAGGAGACCTTCGAGCAGGACGTGCTGCGCAACGAGTCCGCCGTGTTGGTCGAGTTCTGGGCACCCTGGTGTGGCCCCTGTCGTGCGATGAAGCCGACCGTGGAAGCGGTAGGCGCGGGGCGCCAGGGCCTCGAGGTGGCCTTCGTCAACGTCGACGAGTCCCCTGAGCTGGCCCAGACCTACGGTATCCAGTCGATTCCGGCCCTCAAGCTCTTCCGCGGGGGCGAGCTGGTGGCCGAGCGGGTCGGGGCCCAGTCCCGCGGGGCGCTCGAGGCCTGGCTGACCGAGAACGGAGCCTGATTTCCGGCGGGCGCCGTTCGGATGCGCCACGGCTTCCCGCTCCCTTCTGTACAAGCGCCCAGCACCCCCGCGGGAACTCACCTTCTACACACCCTTGAAATGAGTGTTCCCCGCGGCGGACTGGGCGCCAGTTCTATGGGCGCTCCGCTGTCTCACTAGGGCGTCCAGGTGGTCGAGACCTGATCGGGCTGGCCCGGGTGGTAGGTCCACGAGATGCGTGTGTAGTTCAGCTCGAGCTCCTGGACCAGG
>JAJFFA010000586.1 GCA_021776885.1 Planctomycetota bacterium | reverse complement strand
TGCAGTCGGTCTCACACTCGTCCGGGATGCCGTTCGAGTTGCAGTCCTGACTGGTGCCCATGGCGATGTCGACCGCGTCGTCGACTCCGTTCATGTTGCAGTCGTTGGTGGAGACGCCCAGGTACAGGAAGGCCCGGCCCTCGTTGTTCTCGCCGGCGTCGAAGTTCGGCGCTCCGACCAGCAGGTCGTCGTTGCCGTCGTTGTCGACGTCGCCGGCGCCAGCGACGCTGGTGCCGAAGCGCGAAGCCACCTGACCGCCGGCCAGGGTCACAAAGGGCGTGCTGCCCAGGCCGCTCGCCGAACCGCGGTAGACCGAGGCCGTACCCTCGTCCGAGGAGCCGCCCGCTGCGCGCGCCGCGCCGACGACCAGGTCGTCGAAGCCGTCGTTGTCGAGGTCACCCGCGCCGGCCACCTGCGTGCCGAACTGGGCCCCGGCCTCGTCGGGCTCGAGGATCAGGTCGGGGGTGGTCGAGGGTCCAGTCAGAGAGCCGTGGTAGATGTACACGCGGCCTTCGTCGACCTCCGGGTTGTCGAAGTTGTAGGCCGCGATCGCGATGTCGGCGAAGCCGTCGCCGTTGACGTCCCCCGCGCCCGCCACGGACTGACCGAAGTTGGCGCCGGCTTGATCGGACTCGGCCGACCAGTCGGGGATCGTGGAGGGGAAGCCCGCGGCGCCCAGGAACAGGAAGGCCTGGCCTTCGTTGTTCTCGGGGTTGTCGAAGTTGCGCGCCCCGATGAGCACGTCGTCGAAGCCGTCGTTGTTGACGTCGCCGACGCCGGCCACGGAATAGCCGTAGTTCGAGTTCGGCTGGTCGCCCTCGGTGGCCCAGACCGCGGGGCCCGAGATGCCCGTGATGGAGCCCATGTAGATGAACGCGCGGCCCTCGTTCATCTGGTTGTTCGTCAACAGGTAGGCCCCCACGAGCAGGTCGTCGAAGCCGTCGTTGTTGACGTCACCGGCGCCGTCCACGGAGATGGCAAAGAGGGCGTTGCCCAGGTTGCCCTCGACGGTGCGGTCCGCAGTCGTCGACGGGCCGACCAGGCTGCCGTGGAAGATGAAGGCCCGGCCCTCGTTGGTCTGCCCGTTGTTGAACAGGGGCGCGCCGACCACGATGTCCGCGAAGCCGTCCCCGTTGCAGTCGCCCAGACCGGCGACCGAGGTGCCCAGCTGGGAGCCGGCCTGATCGGACTCGTAGCTCCAGTCCGGAGTCAGGGACGGGCCGCTTGCGGAGCCGAAGTACAGGTAGGCCTGGCCCTCGTTGTTCTGACCGTTGTCGAAGGCCCGCGCACCGATGAGCACGTCGTCGAAGCCGTCCATGTTGACGTCGCCCGCGCCGTCGACCGAGACGCCGAAGGCGGCGCCGGCCTGGTCCGACTCGGCCGTCCACGAGGGCGTGGTCATGACCGGATCGACCGTCACGGGGTAGGTCGCGCCACGGTCGTCGACGACGATCCCGAGGCCGTTCGCGCCCGGCGCGAAGTGCGCGTCGAGGGCGCGCCCGCTGGCGTCCCAGGCCACGAGGCCGTGGTAGCGCAGCAGCGCGGCGCCGTTGGCGTCGAGGAAGACGGCGCTCTGGCCGCTGTCGGCGAAGAGCTCGAGCCCCTCGCTGGAGAGTCCGATCCAGACGGGCTGGGCCAGGTCACCCGCGGGCGCCTCGCTCAGGGTCCAGCCGTGCTCGATGCCCTCGCTGCGGTTCTCGAACCACTCGACCAGGCCCGCGCGCACGATCTCGGCACGCTCGGCGTGGGTGGCGACGGCGCCCGAAGGCAGTGCGTTCGTGTTCCCGAGGCGACCGAAGTCGCTCGTGCTGAGGCGCAGGGTCCAGGCCGCTCCGTCCTCGCCCAGGGAGGTCTCGCGCGGGTGCACGAGGATGCCGTCCACGTCGACACTGGATCGCAAACCCTGGCTGCGGTTGGGGGCCGAGGCACCGGCTGCGCTGGTGCTGTAGTGGTACTCGGAGGCGAGGATCTCACTGGAGATGGTCTCGAACCATCCGGGGGGAAGAAGTTCCGGCGGCAGGCCTTCGGGGAAGGTCTCCTCGAGGGGCGGAGAGTCCTGGCCATCCTGGGGCGAGGTCAGAGCCAAAGCAGGCAGGGTCAGGACCGGCAGGAGTCCGACCGAACACCGCCGGACGAAGCTAGCGGAGATTCCGAACATAAGGGGGGGACCTTTTCAGGTCGTCGCCCGTCCGCGGCGACAGGCCCGGGGCGACGAGACATGGAGATATGAGGAAAGCCCTTCAAGTGTAGGGAGGTCGGCCCGAAGCCGCCATTTAGGAAAACGGCTTTCCCCGCTGGGCCCCCCCCTGTGGCCGGCTCGCGGGCCAGGCGCGCACTTCAGCGCCGATCAGAGGCGCTCGACGCGGCGCTTCCTCGGGTCGACCGTGCGCCGCCGCAGATCGTCGGCACCCTCGACCAAGAGGCGCACCCGCTTGCCCTCTCCTTCGACACGCAGCACCTGGCCCACGTGACGCCCATCGACCCGAACCCAGTCGCCGCGCTGGTAGCCGGCCTCGCTCGCCTGCGACCCGGGCGCTGCGCGCGGCGCGGGGGCCGTGGCCGGCCTGGGCAGGGTGTGCTCGCGCATCCAGGCCGCACTCGCCTCGGCACTGAGACAGTTGTCGCACGCAGCGCAGGGAGCGGGCGGGAGTTCGGTCTCGAAGTGCTCCGCCAGCAGCACCCGCCGGCAGGTCTCGACGTCGCCCGCGAAGCGCACCATCGCCAGCAGCGCCTCCAGGTCGGAGCGCAGCTTGCCCCCGCTGCCGACGAAGGCCGGCAGCTCGGCGGGGTCGAGGTCGCGCACCAGGACCAGGTCGCGGGTCTCGAAGGAGCCCGTCGTGATCCCCAGCACCTCGAGCCACTTGAGGCAGATCGAGACGCGGTTGTCACGCCGGTTCTTGACCAGGAGTTCGTCGCGCAGGTCGTCGAGGTCCTTGGCCTGGATGCGCTCACCCCAGGCGCGCAGGGTCTCGTAGACGCCGAGCAGGTACTCGAGGTCCGGGTTGGCCCAGCCCACGAAGCCCTGCTGGATGGCGACGTCCTCTCCGAAGTACAGGAGCTCGCACCACGACGGCTTGCCGTCCCGGCCGGCACGCCCAACCTCCTGGGCCCAGGCCTCGAGGGTGCGCGGGATCTGGGCATGCAAGACGAAGCGAATGTCCGGCTTGTCGATGCCCATGCCGAAGGCGTTGGTCGCCAGGACGACCTCGCGCTCCGACGCCATGAAGCGCTCCTGCATCGAGCGCCGCTCCTGCGCTGAGAGGCCACCGTGGTAGACGAGGGACGGGATGCCGCGGCGTCGCAGCTCGCCGTGGGTGGCCTCCAGGTCGCGGATCAGGGCCGAGTACACGATCCCCGGCCCGTCGATGGCGCTGATCCGCTCGGCGATCCGCTCGAGCTTCTCCTCGGCCGTCGTCACGCGCTCGACCCCCAGGAAGAAGTTGGGCCGCTCGATCCCCGTGCGCACCACGAGCGGATCGTCGAGGCCCAGGTGGCCGATGATGTCCTGGGCCACGCGCGGCGTGGCGGTGGCCGTCAGAGCCAGAGTAGGCGGGTTCCCGAGCAGCCCGCGGTAGCGCTCCAGGCGCGAGTAGTCGGGACGAAAGTCGTGGCCCCAGTGGCTGATGCAGTGGGCCTCGTCCACGGCCAGCCGGCGCACGTCGAGGCGCGGCAGGAGCTCGAGGAAGTGCGGGCTGCGGAACCGCTCGGGGGTCACGTACAGGAGGTCCGTGTGGCCCTCGGCGGCAGCCTCCAGGCGCCGCCTGCGCTCCCGGGCCTCGAGGGAGGAGTTGACGTAGGAAGCGGCGATGCCCCTCGCCCGCAGGGCGTCGACCTGGTCCTTCATCAAGGCGATCAGCGGACTGATGACCAGGGTCAGGCCCTCCAGCACCAGGGCCGGGAGCTGGTAGACCAGGGACTTGCCCGCACCGGTCGGCATGGTGACCAGCACGTCACGACCCTCGAGCACCGCCTGGATGGCCCGCTCCTGGGGCTCACGCAGGGCCTCGATCCCGAAGCGCTCGCGCAGGACCTGCTGCACGGCGGGGTCGTGGGTGGAGGGAGCATCGGGGCTCACGGCGCGGGAGGTTACCACCCAGCCTTGATCGGGCTCGACCCGATTCGGAGACTCCGCCGGTGCCCCCCGTCCCCCAGCAGCCCCCTTCACCCGGCGCCCCGACCTTGATCCTGGTGCCGACCCCCCTCGAGCTCGCGCAGCTCGAGGGCTTGGGCGGCTTCCCTGCGGGGGCCGGCCTGCTAGAGCGCTGCGGCTTCGGGCCCGTCGCGGCGGCGGCGCGCACGGCCCAGCTCGTGGCGCGCCTCGCGCCGCGGCGCGTCCTCTTGCTGGGGATCGCCGGCAGCTTCGACCTCGAGCGCCTGGCCCCGGGCAGCGCGACGTGCTTCGACGCCGTGGCCCTCGACGGCGTCGGCGCGGGTGCGGGGGCGGGCTTCGTGTCCGCCAGCGACCTCGGCTTCCCCCAGTGGCAGGACGGGGACGGCGACGTCGCGGAAGTGCTGCCCCTGGCCGCGACGCCCCGGACGGCGCCCGGAACGGCGCCCGGCGCGCTGCTGCTCAGCGTCTGCGCCGCCTCGGCCGACGCCGCCCAGGCGAAGGCCCGTCGGGCACGCTACCCCCAGGCTCTGGCCGAGGACATGGAGGCCTTCGGCGTGGCCCTGGCCTGTCGTCTGGCGCGGGTGCCCCTGGCGGTGGTGCGTGGGATCTCCAACGCCGTCGGCGAGCGGGACGCGAGCGCCTGGTGCATCGGCGCGGCCCTGGCGGCCGCCCGCGAGTGCGCGCGCGAGGCCCTCGAGTCCGCCTCGCCCTGGGAGCCCCCGGCATGAGCGACGCGCGCCCGCTGCGGATCGGCATCTCGACCTGCCCGAACGACACGTTCACCTTCAGCGGCCTGCTCTCCGGAGCGGTCCGGGCCGAGGGGCTCGAGCTCGCCTTCGAGCTGCTCGACATCGAAGAGCTGAACGAGCGCATGCTCGCGGGCCAGCTCGACGTGGCCAAGATCAGCTTCGCGGCGGCCCTCGAGCTGAGCGCGGAGTGCGTCGTGCTGCCCACGGGCTCGGCCCTGGGCTTCGGCGTCGGGCCGCTCTTGCTCGCGCGCCAGCCGGGCCTCGACCCGGCCAGCCTGGCGCCGGGCGCGCGGGTGCTCTGCCCCGGTGCCCACACCACCGCGAGCCTGCTCTTCAATGCCTTCCATCCGGGACTGG
Organism: Planctomycetota bacterium; assembly: GCA_021776885.1. Classification (GTDB taxonomy): domain Bacteria; phylum Planctomycetota; class UBA1135; order UBA1135; genus JAJFFA01. The sequence goes on along the minus strand of JAJFFA010000586.1, from coordinate 565 downwards.
GACAGGTCGAGCAGGTCGTCTTCAGCGAGATCATGCCCGCCCTCGAGCGCGGCGAAGCGGACCTCGGGGTGTGCATCCACGAGGGGCGCTTCACCTGGGCCGAGCGCGGCCTGGGCTGCGTCGAGGACCTGGGGTCGCGCTGGGAGGCCAAGACCGGGGCGCCCTTGCCCCTGGGTGGGCTCGTGGCGCGGCGCGCCCTGGGCCCGGCGTTGCTGCGCCGAATTCAAGCTGCCGTGCGCGCCTCCCTCGACTACGCGCGCGCGGACCCAGAGCGCGCCCTGCCCTGCATGCGCCGCTACGCCCAGGAGCTGGCGGACCCCGTGATCCAGGCCCACGTCGAGCTGTACGTGAACGACTGGACCACCGACCTGGGTCCCGAGGGCAAGGCCGCCCTCGACGCCCTCTGGCGGCACGCCCCGGCCCGGGGCCCGGCCCTGACTCTCTTCAGCCCATGACCGTCCCCCCGCAACGCCAGCCGCCGCGTCGCCTGTTCCACCTGGTCGAGCCCGACGTGGAGCAGCTCTGGCGCGCAGGTGCCGCGACGCACTTCGCGCCAGCCTCCCTG
>JAJFFA010000585.1 GCA_021776885.1 Planctomycetota bacterium | reverse complement strand
TGGACGGCGATGGGGACAACGACCTGATCTCGGCGAACTCCGGAAGCGCCAACCTGAGCGTGTTCATGCAGGCATCCAGGGGGGTGTTCCTACCGGCGTCGTCCGGGCCGCTCCCCGTGGGAGACGGTCCGCGTTCGGTGTCCGTGGCGGACCTGGACGGCGATGGAGACAGGGACCTTGTTTCGGCGAACGCGAGTAGCCGCGATCTGAGCCTGTACTTCCAGGAGGCCGCCGGTGTCTTCGTGCCGGCCTCATTCGGGCCGCTCGATGTAGGGGACTCGCCTGGTTCCGTGGCGGTGGCGGACCTGGACGGTGATGGAGACAACGATCTGATCGCGGCGAACACCGGAAGCGACAATCTGAGCGTGTACTTTCAGGAATCCCCGGGTGAGTTCGTGCCGGCTCTGTTCGGGCCTCTCGCCGTAGAGGACGGCCCGCAACTTGTGGTGGCGGCGGACCTGGACGGCGATGGGGACAACGACCTGGTCTCTGCGAACATGGGAAGCGACAGCCTGAGCGTGTACTTCCAGGAGTCCGCGGGCGTGTTCGCACCGGCCTCCTTCGGGCCGCTCCCTGTGGGCACCAGTCCGCGGTCGGTCGCGGCGGCAGACCTGGATGGCGACGGAGATCAGGACCTCGTCTCGGCGAACGCCATCAGCGATGATTTGAGCGTGTACTTCCAGGAACCGGCGGGCATGTTCGTGCCCGCATCGGGTGGACCGCTCGCCGCCGGAGACGTCCCGACCTCGGTGGCCGTGGCGGACCTGGACGGCGACGGGGACAACGACCTTGTTGCAGCGAACTTCGCAAGCAAAGACCTGAGTGTTTACTTTCAGAAATCGGCGGGCGTGTTCGAGCCTGCGTCGCGCGGGCCGGTCGCCGCAGGTGTAAACTTGAATTGGATCGCGGTGGCGGATCTGGACGGTGACCGAGACAACGACCTCATTGGCTCCTCTCTCGGTGCTCTGAGCGTGTATTTCCAGGAGTCCGCGGGCGTGTTCGTGTCGGCCTCTTCTGGACCGTTGACTGTGGGCACTTTTATGTTCTCGGTCGCAGCGGCGGACCTGGACGGCGACGGTGACAGTGACCTCATTTCACCGAACAACTTCGACGACGAGTTGATGCTCTTCTTCAACGGCGACTGACTTGGTCCGTCGGGTTCTGCCCCGCTAGCTTATTGAACCCTGTCTAACGCCGAGGGGTCTACTGACACCACAAGTGCATGGCCGCGTAGCTGCGCCACGGGCGCCATGGCTGTGCCGTCTTGCGCAGCTGCGCCAGGCCGCTCCCGCCCAGCGCGCGCAGCAGGCCGAGGTCCGACTCGGGGAAGGCGTCGGGGTAGCGCAGGGCTCGCATGGCGATGTACTCGGAGGTCCAGGGGCCGATGCCGGGCAGGGCCATCAGCCGCTCCCGCGCTTCGTCGGGCGTCGATCCCGGACCGAGCAGCGACGGTTGCGCGCGACACAGGCCGGCCAGGGCGACGAGGCTGGCCGCGCGTGTTCGTGGCAGGCCGATCTCGGCCACCTGCGCCGGGTCCGCGCGTGCCACGCGCCCGGCCGTCGGCGTGAGCTGGGTCAAGCCCGCATGGGGCGTGCTGATCCCTCGACCGAAGCGCTCTGCGAAGCGACCGGCCAGGGTCGTCGCCCCGCGCACCGAGACCTGCTGGCCGAGGACCGCCCTCCAGGCCAGCTCGAAGCCGTCGAAGGCGCCGGGCACCCGCAGGCCCGGGCGCCGGGCGACCAGGGGAGCCAGGCGCGGCGCCTTCGACAGGTGCGCATCGACCAGATCCGGTCTCCCGTACAGGTCGAAGAGATCGCGCAGGCGGGCCAGGAGGCCAGGCAGCGCCGGCGTCAGGGCCGAGGGCAAGCGCACGACGAGCGCGTGCCCACTCGCAGCGGGCTCGACCTCGACCCAGCCTCGGGCGCCCTGCAGCCAGACGGTCCTGCGATAGCTCGCCCCCTCGATGGCCTCGACGCCCCGGATCGCGCGCGCGGCCAGGAAGCTCAGGAGCTCGGGCCAGGCGAGGGGCGGCCGATAGCCGAGGCGTAGCTCGAGCGGCGCCTCCGTCCGCGCGCGGCGCTCGCCCTTGCGGAAGCGGCCCGGAGGCATGCGGTAGGAGCTGGAGAAGGCCTCGTGGAAACGACGCAGGCTCGAGAAGCCGCTGGCGAAGGCGATCTCGGTGATCGGCAGGCGGGTCTCCGTCAGGAGCTGCTTGGCGAGCAACAGGCGCGAGGTCTGCGCCAGCTGGATGGGGGAGACGCCCGCGGCGTCGCGTACGACGCGCCTCAGGTGGCGCACGCTGATCCCGTGCAGGGTGGCCAGGTCGTCCAGGCTGCGCTCGCCGTTCAAGAACCCCGACTGGATGCGCGCGATCAGCGCGGCCGCGTCGGCGAAGCGCTGCTCGTAGGGCGAGGTCGCCGGCGCCAGCTCGGGCCGACAGCGCAGGCACGGACGATAGCCGGCCTCTTCGGCGGCGGCGGCGGTTGGATAGAACGTACAGCTCGAGCGCCGCGCCTTGCGCGCCGGGCAGACCGGGCGGCAATAGATCCCGGTGGTCGAGATGCCCACGTAGAAGAGACCATCGAAGCGTCGGTCGTTGGCGAGCAGCGCCCGGTAGCGAGCCTCGTCGTCTTGCACGGGGCGAGGATACGCCCTGCGCGGGCCCCGAACGGCGGTTTTCGGCCATCGAATTCGGAACGCCTTCGGTGTCCGAAAGGCGCACGTGCGTCCAGGCGCAGGGCACTAGTGTCGCGGGCCGAAGCCCACGTCTCGATCCCACGGAGTCTCCTCCATGAACGCCGGCCTCTCCGACCTCGATGCCTCCATCCACTACTACGACAGCGACTATCCCTCCGCCGATCACGGTCGTTTTGCGGAGAACCTCGACGCGGCGACCGAGGGCCAGGGCGTGGCCCATGAC
>JAJFFA010000584.1 GCA_021776885.1 Planctomycetota bacterium | reverse complement strand
AGGAGATCGCGCGCATCACCCACGAGGTGATGGAGGAACTGCCCGACATCTTCCGCACCGTGCTGGTCATGCGGGAGTTCGAAGACATGGCGTACCAGGACATCGCCGACGTGCTCGGCATCTCGATCGGTACGGTCGAGTCTCGCCTCTTCCGGGCGCGGGCGCGCTTCAAGCAGAAGCTCGTCCAGCGCTATCCGGAGTTCGCAGGTGGACAGGAGTAACGATGCACTGCAACGAATCTGAAGCCCTCGTCCCTTCCTACCTCGACGGTGAGCTGTCCGAGGCCCAGGCGGGCCCCCTGCGCAAGCACCTCTTGGCCTGCCCCGCGTGCCGTAGCGTCGCCCAGGAAGAGCGTGCGCTCGCCGGCTGGTTCGAGCGGCCCGCGCCCATGACGGTGCCCGCCGGCTTCGCCGCCCGGGTCGCGCGACGGGCCTTCGCGGGCGATACGGGCTCCGCGCCGGGGTGGCGCGCTCCTGGCTCGGAGGCGGGCGCTGCGGCGACCTCCGAAGGCCGGCTCTTCTCCCTCGTGCTGCACTGGACCGCCGCCGCCGCGGTCGTGCTGGTCCTGCTCTCGATCGCGCTGCGCGCGGACGAGGGGACCCCGCGGGGTGAGGTGCAGGCCGACAACGCCTCCCTCGAGTGGGCCCTCGAGGGCCTCGATCAGCTCAATGCCCCCGTGGCGCCCTCGGAGCCGGCAGGCGCAGAGGCCGAGGACGGTGACGAGACGACGGATCCCGTCCCCTCCGCCCCGCGCCCGAACGGCGAATGAAGGACCTCCGTGTCTGGCTCGCCATCCTGGTCCTGGTCTCCTTCCTGGGGGGCGTCAGCGCCGGGCGCATGACGAGTCCGCGGGCCACCGAGCTGGATCGGGGCCCCCTGGCCGACTACGAGGCGCTCCTGGCTGCGCGCTTCGAACTGTCCGCCGAGCGCAGGCGCTACCTGCGCGTGATCCTCGAGGAATACCAGCTCGAGGTGCAGCGCCTGGAGAACGAGCACCTCGCCAGCTGGCGCTCGTCGATGGAGCCTCAGCTTCGGCGGCTGGGTGCCGAATACAACACCTACGTTCGTGATAGAGTTCTGCCCCCGGAGCGGCGGACCGAGTTCGACGCCCAGGCCCAGCTCGTCCCGAGCCCCGTGCGCCCCGCCGCGAATCCCCAGCCGCCGACGGCAGGCGCTGACGAGACAGACTAGAAGACCATGGCACGTTCCTGCGGTATCCGTATCGGTCCCCGACGCTACGAGCTCGTCGTCCTCGACGGCAGCGCGAAGAAGCATCGCATCACCGCCTACCGCTCCGGCGAGTTCCCGCTGGGCGGTGACGATCCGGCCGAAGATGCGGCGCGTGAGCTGCGCGCGGCGGCCAAGGCGCACAACATTCCGCGCGACGCCGTCGCCGCGGTGATCGACTCCGGACATGCGGCCTTCCGCCGCCTGACCCTGCCCATCTCCGACCGCTCGAAGATCGACCAGGTGATCAAGTTCGAGGTCGAGGGCATGCTCCCGCAGTGGAACATCGACGACGTGGTCGTCGACTACCACGTGCTGAGCCAGGACGAGAATTCCTGCCAGGTGCTGGTCAGTGCCGTCCCCAAACAAGACCTGGCGGCGATCATCGCCATCTGTGAGCGCGCGGGCATCGAGCCCCTGGAGATCGAGCTGGAGAGCTCGGCTCTGGTCAACGCCGCGACCGTCTCCGAGATCTGCCACGTCGACGACGCCCAGCTCCTGGTGCACGTCAGCGATCACTCGACCTCGGTCGTCGTCATGGACGCCGGCGAGGTGCGCGAGATGCGCGTCATCCACATCGGCGCCTTGACCCACGACGTGGCTCAGCACGGCGCCGCGGAGGACCTCGACGTGGAGGACGAAGAGGTCGAGGAGACCCTCGACTTCATTCCCGAGGAGCTCGACCCGGCCGAGCGCGCGCGGCGCATCGACCAGGCCATCAAGCGTATTCGGCGCGAGCTGGGACGAACGATCTCGGCTGCGCGCACCCTGCACCCCATCGACGCGATCTACGTCTGCGGCATGGAGCTGCCGGGGCTGATCGGCAGCGACGTGCAGGATGTTCCGATCTACCTGCTGGACTGCTTCGACGAGGACGGAGGGCAGCCCGCCGACGGCTTCGGCCAGCTGGTCGTGCCCTACGGCAGCGCCGTGCGCCAGCTGGGCGGCGGCCTGATGCGTCCGTCGCTACGGCGCGAAGAGCTGCACTACTCCGGCGCCTTCGAGCGCATCGAGTTCCCCTTGGCGGTAGCTTGCCTGCTGCTCTTCGCGTTCCTGTGCACGATCAACATCCTGCAGAACAGCGAGCGGCACAGCCTCGAGGTCGTCGCCAACCGCTGGCTGCGGACCTCGAACTTCAACATGGTCGGTAGCCTGGCCAAGGGCCGCGCCGGCAACCTGAACCCCGCTCCCGACGACATCAAGGCCTACGCCGACCTGTTCGAGGGTTCTCCGCCTGCCGGCGACTCCGATCGCACGTATCTCGAGTCGATGCGGTACGTGCTGGGCATGATCCAGACCAAGATCCTGGGGCTGCAACGTGAGCTCGGCAAGGACTCGGGGATCGATCAGCCGCAGTCGGCCTTCGTCGGCACGGTGCTCGTGTTGAGCGTGCTCGAGAGCAATCCCGCGTGGCGTCCGTCGATCCGCAGCGTCAAGGGTGCCTATCAGCTCGGCCAGCGGGGCCGCGAAGACTCGGTCAAGGTGACCCTGGACCTGACCTTCTTCGCCGGCTCGTCGATCGAAGCGACACAGCACTACGAAGCGTTCCGCCAGGCCCTCGAGTCGAAGCCCTGGTTCGTCGACTTCACCGAGAAGAAGTCCGAGTCCATCGATGGCGGCAAGGGCATCAACATCCAGGGCCTGCCGGTCACCGTCGACGTCTCCAAGTACTTCGATTCGCTGCGGCCCGGCCGCGTGGCCCAGAGCTCCAAGCGAGACTGACCCATGTCCTTCCTCAAAGAGATGACGCTGGCGCGTCTGATGATTCTGATCTGTATCCCGGGGTCGATCGTCCTGGGCTACCGCGCGTGGACGCAGCACGAGCTGATCAACACCACGCGGGTCGCCCTCGAGCAGGGCGGCGAGTTCGAAGACCTGACGCGGCAGATCCAGCAGAACTCGCGCAAGTACTCGCAGCTGGTGCACGAGCGCGAGTCCGACGACCTGGTCGCGCTGGACAACATGGACTCCTACATCCGCAGCCACGCGCAGAAGAATACGGCGCTCCTGGGCGAGGTCAGCGTGACGCCCAGCGAGAAGAGCTACGGCAGCTTCGTGGACAAGAGCTACCGCACCCAGCCCTCGAACAACGACAAGGACCGGGCCTACTCGCGCACGGCCATCGGCAACTTCTTCTACACGCTGGAGAACGACAGCGCGCGGGTGCGGGTGACCGAGCTCGAGATCACCAACTCGGCGCGCAAGATCGATGCGCACGAGATCCCCGCGGATACCTGGACCTACAAGGCCACGATCACGTCCCGCTCCCGCGCTGACTCCTAGCCCGGTACCGGCCCCTGCCGCGGCCACCAGGCGACAGGAAGCGAGATGCCCCGCCCTGGGGGTCAAGAGCTCGCCCCGGGGTTGTCGATGGGGCGGGTAGCGGGCCTTGCCCGCGGCTCGAACATGACCTCGACCGTGACCCAGACCGACCCTCCCGCCAGCCAGGCCGCTTCCGTGGGCGCCCGCAAGCCCCGGGCCAGGAAGCTCTGGATCGTCCTCGTCGTGCTGCTCCTCGGAGCCGTGTCCATCGAGGTCCTTGCTCGGGTTCGCTACCGCGTGAAGTACGGCTCGTTCGAGCCGCTGCTCATGTTCACGACGCACGAGGAGTCGGGGCTGAAGATCCCGATCCCGGGGCGCGTCGCCGGCCCGCTGACGATCGACTCGCTGGGCTTCCGCAGCCCGGAGCTCGAGCGACCCAAGCCGGCTGGGCGCACGCGCCTGGCCTTCCTGGGGGCCTCGACGACCTTCTGTGTCGAGGCGCCGAGCGACGAGACGACCTGGCCGCACCTGGTCTGGGAGGGCCTGGCCGCCGACCTGGCGCCGGGCAAGCTCGACTACGTCAACGGCGGGGTCAGCGGCTACTCGCTGAAGCAGAGCGCCCTGAACCTCGAGCACCGCGTCGGGCCCCTCGAGCCCGACGTGATCGTGATCTACCACGCCACGAACGACATCACGCTCGACACGCGCCGGCTGGCGATCGAGCAGGGCGTGCAGGATGAAGCCCGTGCCGACCCGTCGTCGTGGCTGGCCGAGCGCTCGCTGGCGGCGGCCGACCGCATGAGCACGCTGGTGGCAGACCTGCTGGGTTACTCGCGGGCAGCATCGTCCACACTCGAGCTTGGGCCGACGTCACTCACCGATGTCCTGGCGACCGTGGTGGACACCCTCAGCGCCCGGATCGAGGAGACCG
>JAJFFA010000583.1 GCA_021776885.1 Planctomycetota bacterium | reverse complement strand
GTGGACCCGGAAGCCCGCGGCCCGGGCCTCGGCCAGGGTCACGGTGGAGTCCATGCCCCCCGAGAAGAGGCAGACGGCGGGCGGGTCCTGGGCGGCCATGCCCTCCGTCATACGCCGCGGGTCACAGAGAATCGAGCAGCTCGAGCTCGGCGACCACCCGCTTCCCGGGCCCGGCGAGCACCAGGGTGTCCGCGCCGAAGGCCAGCAGGCCGCGGGTCCGGAGCCCGCCCATCAACGGCCTGAACTGCGTGCGCAGGTCGTCCGCCTGGCCGGGCGGGCAGGCCACCGTCGTCACCACCAGGGTCCCGCTGCGCTGCCGTAGGCGCTCGCGCTGCTGCGCGTCGAGCCCCACGGACGGCCCGATCACACGCGCATCCCGGCGCAGGTCGTAGCGCGCGGACCCCACGCTCACGATCGACGTCGGGCGCGTGCGCAGGCCGCGCAAGAACAGCTCGTTCTGGCTGAGAAAGTCCTCGAGCACGCTTGCCGCGCCCTCGGGCCCCAGCTCCAGGGGCTCGACCAGGGGCAGCCGCTCCGCCAGCTCCGGAGCGGAGTCCGGGTCGAACAGGAAGGCCTGCCCGCTGGCGCGGGAGTAGGACGCGAGGGCCTCGTGCAGGGTCTGCTGCGGGCCGATGGACCAGGCAGCGCGCGGCGAGGCCAGCTCGAGCCAGCCGCGGCGCTCGCGCCCCAGCACCAGGGCTGCCGCGCTGGAGACGCGACTGGCGGGTCCGCGCACGACCAGCACGTCGTCGTTCGGGCGCTCGACGATCAGGCCCTTGAACAGCGGCTCGAGGACGCGCTCCCAGTCCAGCGCCGCCCCGGGCAGCGAGAACACGGTGCGCACCAGCAGCGCCGGATGGTCGTCGTAGTCCAGGACCGCTTCGGGGCTGACCTCGAGGGCTTGCGCGTCCTTCCACGTCAGTCGGATGCTCCAGAAACCCGCCTGGGGCTCCAGCGCGCAGCCGACCAGGGCCAGGGCCGCCTCCACGAGATCGGGGACGTCCGCGGCGGCCACCTGCTCGGGTCCGAGCCAGGTCAGGACACGCTCGGCCCGGTCCGCGGAGTGGTCGTCGAAGCGCTGCCCGGAACTGGCCGCGTACTCCTCGAGCAGGCGCTGCACGGCGAAGGCTCCGTCGGGGCGGAAGGGCTCTCCCGCGTCGGGCAGGATGCGCGGGCTCGGCGGGAGCGCCACGACACTCGACGCCACTTCGGGCGTCGAGTGACAGGCGCTGAGCACGAGCGCGGCGCTGAGCGCGCCCAGGCGCTTCACTTGGCTGCCCCCGCGGCGGGCTCGGGCTTGGGCTTGGGCATCTGCGCCGAGGCCTCGTCGACGAGCTTCAGCATGTCGATCAGCCCGGCGACCTGGTAGCCGAAGCCGACCAGCACCAGGGTGTCCGTGTTGCCGGCGGGCAGTATCTGCTGCGTGTTGGCGTCGGTGATCAGGGTGCGCAACGAGTTGGAGAGCTGACGCACGTCGGTGTGCGGCAGGTGCAGCGTGGTGGTCACCATGGTCGCCGGGTGCCGGCGCATCAGCTCGACCGCGCTCGAGGGCACGAAGCGCGAATCGCCGCGGATCGTGTTGCGCGCCTGGGTCCTGAGCGACTCGAGGGAGAAGATGCGCGGCTCGTTCTCGTGCACGACGCGCATGACGAAGGCCTGCTCGAGCAGGATCGACTCGAAGACCCGCTGCACGCGCTCCGCGGGGACACGGATCGAGCTGTGCAGCCCGGTCGACTGACCCTGAAGCAGCTGCGCCGTCTCGTCGCTGATCGACATGTGCTGGCCCGTGAGCGCGCCGTACTGCTGCGCCAGGTCGTACATGCTGGTGAAGTCGGAGCTGCGCTGAACGTTCTCGGGAACCTCGATCACGAGCTCCCCCTGGGCCGGCGGATACCAATCGTCCATGGCCCCGGCATCGGGCAGGGTCGAGAGGGAGGTGGCGAGGGCGAGGATGGCGATGGAAAGCATGGGTCTTCTCCGTGGCTCGGTCAGTGGGTCCGGGCGAAAGGTTGGCGTCCGCTGGGATAGGCGAGCTCCGACGCGGGGCCGGGGCCGTTCTTCCCCCTCCTGTGCCCTTCTGCCTGGATCGTTACGGCTAGCGCACTTGAGATCCGCCGCGGCGGCCTTAACCTGGTTGCCCCAAAGGCCTACCCGGCCTGGATCCAGCCCCGCGCCCCCCCAACCGAAGCACCGCCGTGAGCCCCACAAAGGACGCCATCCTCGAAGCCCTCAAGGGCGTCGTCGACCCCGACCTGCACAAGGACATCGTCAGCCTCGGCTTCGTCACCAAGGCGGAAGCCGACGGTGGCGCGGTCGACGTCGTGATCAACCTGACGACGCCGGCTTGCCCGGTGAAGGACCAGCTCAAGGCCCAGGCCGAGGAACTGCTGCGCGCCCTGCCCGGCGTGACCAGCGTCAAGGTCGAGATGACCGCCGAGGTCCAGCGCTCCGGCGGGCCCCCGCGCGAGCTGGGCAAGAACATCAAGCACATCATCGCCGTGTCCTCCGGCAAGGGCGGCGTGGGCAAGAGCACCGTGACGGTCAACCTGGCCTGCGCCCTGGCCAAGACCGGCGCGGCGGTGGGCATCCTCGACTGCGACGTCTACGGCCCCGACATCCCGATGATGATGGGCATCGACGGCGAGCCGGAGCACGGCGGCACGCCGGAGAAGCCCAAGCTCATGCCCAAGGAGCGCTTCGGCGTGAAGACCATGTCGATCGGCTACCTGATGCCGGCGGAGAAGCCGACGGTCTGGCGCGGCCCGATGGTGCACAAGCTGATCGAGCAGTTCCTGACGGACGTCGAGTGGGGCGAGCTCGACTACCTGCTCGTCGACATGCCCCCCGGCACGGGCGACGCGCAGCTGTCCCTGGCCCAGCTCGTGCCCCTGACCGGCGCGATCCTGGTGACGACGCCCCAGGCCGTGGCCACCTTCGACGTGACCAAGGCCATCGCCATGTTCAAGCAGGTCAACACGGACGTGCTCGGCATCGTCGAGAACATGTCCGGCTTCACGATCGAGGGCATGGTCGAGGGCGGCAAGCCCGGCGCCAAGGTGCAGCTCTTCGCCGGCGACCGCGAGATCACCGTCGAGCTCGACCCCGAGGCGCGCTTCCGCGCCGTGGTCGAGGTCTTCGGAACGGGCGGCGCGGACATGCTGTCCCAGAAGTGGGGCTTCCCGGTCCTGGGCAAGGTGCCGCTCAACCCGGCCGTGCGGCTGGGTGGCGACGCCGGCGACCCGGTGATCATCTCCGCGCCGGACTCGCTCCTGGCCCAGCGTTTCGTGGACATCGCGGGCAAGGCCGCCCAGCGCATCGCGATCAAGGCCTTCTCGGCCCTGCCCATCATCGAGTAGCCCGGGACGGAGCCGGGTCGTCCCGGCTCCTGGCCCGCGCGCTCTCGGGGGCGCTCTCCTCCCTACAGGAAGCTCCAGCCCGTGCGCGGCCTGGACGAGAGGTAGGCGTCCGCCTCCGGGCGGTTCGGGAAGCGCATGCGCCCCGCGTCCCACTCCAGGGTCTCGTGGGGGAAGCGCAGGGCCACGTTGCCCAGCAGCGCGGTCTCGGTCAGGGTGGCCGCGTAGTCGAAGGGTGCGCTCGCCTCACCCACGCCGAAGCAGGCGTAGACCCACTGGTGCCAGTGGTTCACGCCCTCGGGGCTGGGGATGGTCTCGCCCTCGAACTGGGCAGCCGGCAGGAGCTGGGGCGCGGCGTAGGGGTTCGCCACCAGGGCGCCCTCGGTTCCGACGAACAGGCAGGCGTTGGCGGGCAGGGACTCGCGGTCGGTGCCCAGGCGCGCGCACAGGTCGACCGAGGGCTTGAAGCCACCGTCGTGCCAGGTGACCAGCAGCGGGCCGCGGGTCGTGAAGCGGTTGGCGTCGTACTCGTAGTGCACCCGTGACCAGAGCGGGTAGGTCTCGCCGTTCGGCGGCGGTCCGTCGGAGCGCAGGCGCCGCGGCGCCCCCAGCTCGAGGAACCACAGCGCCGGGTCCATCAGGTGGCAGGCCATGTCGCCCTGGGCACCGGTGCCGAAGTCCTCCCAGCCACGCCAGGCGAAGGGGTGGTACATCTTCTCCTTGTAGGGACGCTCGGGCGAGACACCCAGCCACAGGTTCCAGTCCAGGGTCTCCGGCACCGCGTCGGCGCCAGCCGGCCGCTCGACTCCCTGGGGCCACCAACCCGCCGGGCGATCCGACCACACGTGGACCTCGTGGATCTGGCCGATCAGGTTGCGCTCGAAGAGCTCCTTGGCCGCGGCGTAGTTTCCGTTCGAGTGGTTCTGGATCCCCATCTGGGTCACCTCCCCGCTCTTGCGCGCGGCGCGCAGCAGCGCGCGCGACTCCTCGACCGTGCGCGTCAGCGGCTTCTGGCAGTACACGTGCTTGCCCAGGGACAGGGCGCGCATGGCGATGGGCGCGTGCATGTGGTCGGGCGTGCTGATGCTGACGGAGTCGATCTCGTCCGCCATCTCCAGCAGCAGCTCGCGCCAGTCACGGAAGCGGCGCGCGTCGGGGGCGAACTCGGCCGCCTCCTCGAACATGGCCGAGTCGACGTCGCAGATCGCCACGACATCCACCTGGGGGTGGGACGAGATGCGCTCCAGGTCGACGCGGCCCATGCCGCCCACGCCGATGGACGCATGGCGCATGCGGCCGGAGACGACGCGGCGCTTCGGCGTGCTCATGCACGCGGACAGGGTCAAGCCGAGGCCGGCACCGCCGGCGGCCAGGAAGGAACGACGATCGAGGGGATGCAGCATGAAGACTCCGTGCAGGGGGGGGCGACAAGGTAGCGCGCGCCCGGCCCGGCGCCAGACTTCGGGTAGCCTGCGCCCATGAAGCCCCTGATGAGGCCCCACGGAAAGCGCCACCGGCGCCTCGTCGCAGGTCTGCTGCTGCTCCCCTGCTGCACCTCGGCACCCCGTGCCTGGGCCCCTCCGCGGCCGAACTTCGTCCTGATCGTCGCCGACGACCAGGGCCTGGGCGAGCTCTCCAGCGCGGGCCATCCCTACCTGCGCACCCCCGCCCTCGACGCCCTGGCCCAGGACGGCCTGCTGCTCGAGCGCTTCTACGCCGCCTCACCCGTCTGCTCCCCCACCCGCGCCAGTCTGCTGACCGGGCGCCACCCCTGCCGCACGGGCACCTTCGCCTGGGGCCACGAGCTGCCGGCGCAGGAGCGCACCTTCGCCGAGGCCCTGGCCGAGGAGGGCTACGCCACCGGGCACTTCGGGAAGTGGCACCTGGGCTCGCTGCGCGCCGGCGCCCCCACCTCCCCCGGCGCCCAGGGCTTCGGGACCTGGGCCTCGTGCCCCAACTTCTTCGACCTCGATCCCCTGCTCTCCGTCCAGGGCCAGGTCGTCGCCCAGAGCGGCGAAGGCTCGGACGTGGTCACCTCCCACGCAATCGACTTCCTGCGCGGCGCCTGCGCGGCGCGGCAACCCTTCGCCCTGGTGCTGTGGTTCGGCAGCCCCCACGTGCCCCACGCCGGGACGCCCGAGGACCTGGCCGCCTTCGACGCCGTGCCCGAGGAGCTGCGCGCCTACTGCGCCGAGTTCGCCGCCATCGACCGCAACGTGGCGCGCGTGCGGGCCGAGCTGCGCCGCCTCGGAGTCGCCCAGGACACCCTGCTCTGGTACACGAGCGACAACGGCCCGCGCGCCCCCGGCGCCGCCGCCGAGCACGCCACGGCGGGGCTACGCGGGGCCAAGGGCAGCCTCTGGGACGGTGGCCTGCGGGTTCCGAGCCTGATTGAGTGGCCGCGGGTCGTGCCCCCCGGTTCGCGCGCGCGCAGCCTGACGGGCAGCGTCGACGTCTACCCGACGCTACTCGAGCTGGCGGGTGCCGAGCCCGGTCCCGCGCAGCTCGATGGCGTCAGCCTCGTGCCCGTGCTGCGCGGCGCCGCCTTCGAGCGCCCGGGCGCACTCGGCTTCTGGAGCCCGCCGATCGCGGGTCGCGTCCAGCACGGCGACGCGATCCTCGCGGCCCAGGCCCAGGGGCGCGTCTCCGCGGAGGAGGCCGCCCCCGAGATCGACCCCAGCGCTCTGGGCGGCCCGGCCTTCGCCGGGCACGCCGCCTGGATCGAGGGCCGCCTCAAGCTGCACGCCCTGCCCCCCGGCGCGGGCTCGAGCGAAGCGCGCCACGAGCTGTACGACCTGCAGGCGGACGCCACCGAGACGACCGACCTGGCCGGCGAGCGCCCCGCCGAGGTGGCGCGCCTGCGCCGCGACCTCGAATCGTGGCAGGGCGCGATCACGGCCGAGGTCCAGCGCCGCGGGACTCCGTAGGATGGCCCCATGGACTCCCCCACCCAGGACGAGGCCCGCGCCGCCGTGGCCTCCTTCGACTCACGCCGCCAGAAAATCGTGGCCGGCATGCTCGGTGTCATGATCCAGGAGCCCACGCACGTCCGCGACCGCGAATGGATGAGCGAGCACCTGACGCGCTTCACCCTGCTCGCCGGCGATTTCGCCGTGGACACTCCGGACCAGGGCGTGCAGGTGGTCCAGTCCTACCTGGCGCAGAACTCGGTCGAGCTGCTCGCTGCCGCGACCCTGCTCTTCCAGCGCGTCGCCCTGGACCTCGCTCCGCAGGTGGCGGGGGGCTTCACCTTCGAGGACGCCATGCGCCGCGGCCTCTCCTACCTGCCTGCCGGGGGCGCGAACCCGGCCGCCCTCGAACGCGACCTGGGCGAACAACCCCTCGCAGGCTTGATGGCCGAGCACGGGCTGGAGCCCAAGCACCTGGTCGCCGCCTCGACCGAACAGCTGACCCACAAGATGGTCACCCGCGCGCTCAAGGGCCGGCGCCTGACGCGCAAGAGCATGGACAAGGTGCAGCGCGCCTGGAACAGCGCGGCCGGCACCGAGCACGGCCGCGCAGAGCTGTTCAGCTACGAGCCCTGAGGGCCAGCGACGGGGCGGCCGGGGGCCTCCAGCCGGCCTACGGGCAGAAGGTCACGCGCGCACCGTCGCTGAAGTTGAAGCCGTTGCCAGCGGGGCCCATCGGGTCGCGGAACCAGTACTGGAAGTGCCAGGTCGAGCCGGACTGGATCTGGCCCGGTCCGGAGGCCGCCGGGGGCGC
>JAJFFA010000582.1 GCA_021776885.1 Planctomycetota bacterium | reverse complement strand
CCAGGGACTCGATGCTCTCCAGCATGGACGGCATGGTCTCGACGATGCCGTTCACGCCCTGCTCGAGGTTCTTGAGGGTCGACGGCGTCGACGAGATCCAGGGCATCGGGATCGGGAATTCGAAGTCCTGCAGTGGGTGCAGCTCGGGGTCGAAGAAGTCGAGCAGCACGTACTTGGTGCCCGTGATGCCCACGCTGGCCAGCTGGGTGCGCACGTCCTGCGGGCCAACGACCGCGCCCGGTTCGTAGACGCCCAGGTCATCCTCCTGGATCAGACCCAGACGCAGCAGCACGTCGCGGAACATGTCGAGGTGCACCTCGACCAGGCGCCGGTCGGGGGCGATGGTGATGCGCGCCACGCGGCCGATGTTCACGCCCCGCACCTTGACCGGCGAGCCGATCTCCAGCCCCTGGACCGTCTCCTCGAAGTAGGTCACGACCGTGTCCACCTCGCGCTCGAGGCGGCCCTTGCCAACCCACAGCAGGGCCAGGAGCGCGGTCAGGGCGCCGGCGACGACGAACAGTCCGATCTTCCAGGCGTTGGTCCGCTGGGTCACGCTCGGGCTCCTTCGTGGTTCGATCCCTGGCGCCTGAAGAAGGCCAGGACGCGTGGGTCCTCGGAGCTGTCACGCAGCTCGTCGGGGCGGCCGCGGGCGATGATCGTGCGCTCGGCCTTGTCGAGTAGAACGCAGCTCGAGCCGATGGCGAAGATGCTGGCCAGCTCGTGGGTGACGATCACCAGGGTCAGGCCCAGGTTCGCGTTGAGCGACAGGAGCAGCTCGTCGAGATCCGCGGACATGACCGGGTCGAGCCCCGCGGAGGGTTCGTCCAGGAACAGCAGGTCGGTCTCGAGGGCCATGGCGCGGGCGATGCCGGCGCGCTTCTTCATGCCGACCGAGAGCTCGGCGGGCATGTGGTTCTCGAAGCCGTCCAGCCCCACCAGGCGCAGCTTCCAGCGCACGATCTCGTCCACCGTGCCGCGGTCGAGATCGGTCCAGCGCAGGAGCGGCAGGGCCACGTTCTCGGCCAGGGTCATCGATCCGAAGAGCGCCCCCGACTGGAACAGCACACCGAAGGGTGGCGCGCCCGTGTGAGCCACGGGGTCGCCCACGCCGTCGATCTCGACGCTCCCCGCCTGGGGCACCTCGAGGCCGATCAGGTGCCGCAAGAGCGTCGACTTGCCCGTGCCGCTGCCGCCCAGGATCAGGAACACGTCGCCGCGCTCGACCTCGAAGTCGAGGTCTCGCTGCAGCGTGGTCGTGCCATAGCCGATGGCCAGGTCTCGTGCGCGGATCATCACAGGCCGAAGAGGTTGAAGAGCACGGTGAAGAGGGCGTCCAGGGCGATCAGGTGGAACAGGATGGCGACCACGGCGGAGGTCGTGCTGCGCCCCACGCCCTCGGCGCCGCCGCTGGCAGCCAGGCCACGCTCGCAGGCGACCAGCGCGATCATGCCACCGAAGAACAGTCCCTTGAGCATGCCGCCGAAGACGTCGGACAGGTCCAGGGCCTCCTGGGTCGAGAGCAGGTAGCCGTAGACCGAGAGGTCCAGCTGCAGCGTGCCGATCAGGAGCCCCCCGACAAGGCCCACGACGTCGGCCAGGAGGATCAAGAGCGGCAGGGCCAGGGTCACGGCCAGGACGCGCGGGAAGACCAGGTGCCGCCAGGGGTCGAGGCCCATGGTGTGCAGGGCGTCGATCTCCTCGGAGACGCGCATGGTGCCGAGCTCGGCCGCGATGGCCGCCCCGGAGCGGCCGGCGACGACGATGGCCGTCATCAAGGGTCCGAGCTCGCGCGTGATCGAGAGCGCGACCAGGTCGGCCACGAAGCTGTCCGCGCCCAGCTCGTGCAGCTGCACCGCCGCCTGGAAGGCGGTGATCAGGCCGATCAGGAAGCCGATCAGGAGCACGATCGGCAGGCTGTCCGCACCGTGCCGCTCGAGCAGGCGACCGACCTCGCGCCAGGGCACCGAGCGCGGCTCGCGCAGGGTGCGGCCGGCGGCTCGGAGGCACTCACCGAGGAACGCGAGCACCTGGCGCAGGGTGGCGAAGAGGCCCAGGCTGGCCTGGCCGACATGCTCGAAGAGGCTGATGGACTGGGGAGCCGGGCGCGTGCAGTCGCGGGGCATGCGCTCCGTATAGAGGTCGATCAGCGCCTGCACCGGCGGGCGCGCCCCGTCGAAGCGAAAGGCGTAGCCGGAGCAGCGCGCGCGGTTCCAGGCCTCGGCCAGCACCGCCGCCGCGGCCCCGTCGAGGGACTCGACCCGGGCCAGGTCGACCTGCACCGAGCCCGGTGTGTCCAGGCGCTCGGCCAGCTCGCGACGCAGGTCCGCGGAGGCCGCCAGATCGAGGCGACCGGAGAGCGTGAGCGCGTGGGACTCGGCCCCTGCGCTGCGGCTCTCGATCCCGAAGGCCAGTGGCTGCGCCTCGGCCATCAGCTGGGTGCGACGCTGGGTTGTACGGCGGCCGGCTGTACGCCAGCGCCTTCCTCGGCCAGGGCCGCCTGCGCCAGGTAGCGGATCGAGCGGTTGGTGGCGCTGTCCGCCACCGCCGCGCGGTGCGCGGCCAGGAGCCCGTCGACGCGCTCGTCCAACGCACCCCGCGCGGGGAAGTCGACCGCGCTGGA
>JAJFFA010000581.1 GCA_021776885.1 Planctomycetota bacterium | reverse complement strand
CATGGCCGCCAAGAAGAAGCCCCTCGACGAGTCCCCCGCCCCCGCGGCGGAGGCCCACGCGCTGGTGCAGGCGGTCGAACTGCCGCCCGAGCGCAAGGCAGGCCGCATCGTCGGCGAGGGCGCGGGCGCGGTCCCGGCCCTGATCGAAGCGCTGCAGAACGAAGCCCAGGTCCTCTAGGAGAAGCGCAATGACCACCATCGTCGTCTACGTCGAACACGCCTCGGGCAAGGCCAAGCGCGCCAGCCTCGAGTGCCTCGGAGCCGCCCACGCCACGGGTGCAGATGTCATCGCCGCCGTCTCGGGTGAGGGCGCCGACGCCCTCGCCGCTGGCCTGGGAGCGAACGGCGCTTCCAAGGTCGTCGTGCTGGCGGGCGGGGCGGAGTACAGCGCCGACGCCACCGCCGCCGGCCTGGCCGCAACCGTCAAGGAGCACGGCGCCAAGGCCTTCCTGGCCGCCGCCACGACCAGCGGCAAGGACCTCGTGCCGCGCGTCGCCGCGCACACGGACTCGGTGCCCTTCACCGACTGCATCGCCTTCGAGGCGGCTGGCGACGCGTTCCAGGTCAAGCGCCCCTGGCTGGCGGGCAAGTGCATCGCGACCCTGACCAGCACCTCGCCGGTACTGTGCGCCAGCACGCGCCTGAACGTCTTCTCGCCGGTCGAGACAGGCGGCAGCGCCGAGGTCTCGCAGATGGCGGCCGCAGCCGAGCCCCTGGCGCGGGTCACCGCGATCGAGGCCAAGTCCGGCGGCAAGCTGGACGTCAAGGAGGCCCCCGTGGTCGTCTCCGGCGGGCGCGGCCTGAAGGAGTCCGGCAACTTCAAGCTGATCGAGGACCTGGCCGCCGCCTTCGGCAACGCCGCCGTCGGCGCCAGCCGCGCGGTGGTCGACGAGGGCTGGCGCCCGCACTCCGAGCAGGTCGGCCAGACGGGCAAGACCGTCTCGCCCCAGCTCTACATCGCCGTGGCCATCTCCGGCGCCATCCAGCACCTGGCCGGCATGCGCACGTCGAAAGTCATCGTCGCAATCAACAAGGACGCCGACGCCCCGATCTTCAAGGTCGCCGACTACGGCATCGTGGGCGACGCCTTCGAGATCGTGCCCGCGCTGACCGAAGCCGTGGCCAGCCTGAAGGCCCAGAACGCCTGAAGCCCCAGACCAAGCTCACCCGCGCGAGCCTCGCCCGCGCCTTCCGCGACATCATCTGGCCGCGGCGCAAGCTGGTCCTGATCGGGCTGGGCCTGATCCTGGTCAACCGCCTGGCCGGCCTGGTGCTGCCGGCGTCGACGAAGTACATCATCGATGACGTCATCGGGTCCGCCCGCGCGGACCTGCTGCCTCCGCTGCTGGTCGGTCTGACCGCGGCCGTCGCGCTGCAGGCCGGCACCTCCTTCGCGCTGACGCGCCTGCTCTCGGTCGAGGCCCAGCTCCTGATCGCCGAGCTGCGCAGCCAGGTCCAGCGCCACGTCCTGCGCCTGCCGGTGCGCAGCTTCGACGAGACCAAGTCGGGCGAGCTCGTCTCGCGCATCATGGACGACGTCGAGGGCGTGCGGAACCTGGTCGGAACCGGGCTGGTGCAGCTCGTCGGCGGCAGCCTGACGGCGATCGTCGCCCTCGTCTTCCTGCTGCGCATCGAGGCCGTGATGACGGTTCTCGCCCTCGTTCCCCTGCTGCTCTTCGCGGCCGTCTCGACCCGCGCCTTCGGCAAGCTGCGCCCGGCGTTCCGCGAGCGCGGGCGCATCCGCGCCGAGGTCACCGGGCGCCTGACCGAGGCCCTCGGCGGCATCCGCATCATCAAGGGCTTCCACGCCCTCGAGCGCGAGGGCGAGGTCTTCCGCGACGGCGTCCTGCGCATCTACGAGAACGTCAAGACCACCCTGACGACGACGGCGGTGGTCACCAGCCTGGGCGCCTTCTTCGCCGGGCTGGCGAGCGTGATCATCCTGGGCTACGGCGGGCGGCTGATCCTGAACGACGCCATGACCCTGGGGGAGCTCTTCAGCTTCACCCTCTTCCTGGCCTTCCTGATCGGCCCGATCGTGCAGCTGGCCAACATTGGCACGCAGATGACCGAGGCCTTCGCCGGCCTCGACCGAACCTCGGAGCTGCTCTCGCAGCCGGGGGAGGATGACGACCCCGAGCGCACGATCCGCATGCAGCGGGTCGAGGGCCGGGTCGCCTTCGAGGACGTCCACTTCGCCTACGCGTCCGACGAGCCCGTGCTCTCCGAGATCTCCTTCGAGGTCCCGGCGGGCACGGTCGTGGCCCTGGTCGGCAGCTCCGGCTCGGGCAAGTCGACCCTGGCCGCCCTGGCCGCCACCTTCCTCACCCCCGACCGCGGCCGCGTGCTGGTCGACGGCGTCGACCTCTCCAAGGTCGAGCTGGCCAGCTACCGCAGCCAGCTGGGCCTGGTGCTGCAGGACGACTTCCTGTTTGACGGCACCATCGCCGAGAACCTGCTCTTCGCGCGCCCCGAGGCCAGCCCGGACGACGTGCGGGACGCCGCGCGCCGGGCCCACGTGCTCGAGTTCACCGAGCGCATGCCGGACG
Organism: Planctomycetota bacterium; assembly: GCA_021776885.1. Classification (GTDB taxonomy): domain Bacteria; phylum Planctomycetota; class UBA1135; order UBA1135; genus JAJFFA01. The sequence continues at coordinate 1,599 of JAJFFA010000581.1, read as the reverse complement.
GTCTCGACACGCTGATCGGAGAGCGCGGCGTCAAGCTCTCGGGCGGCCAGCGCCAGCGCGTCACCATCGCCCGCGCGATCCTGGCCGCGCCGCGGGTCCTGATCCTGGACGAGGCCACCTCGGCCCTCGACACCGAGAGCGAGTCGTACATCCAGGCCAGCCTGGAAGAGCTGCTCGAGGGCCGCACCACCTTCGTCATCGCCCACCGCCTCTCGACCATCCAGCGCGCCGACCTGATCCTGGTCATCGAGGGCGGCCGCATCGTCGAGCGCGGCCGCCACGACGAGCTGATGGCCGAGGGCGGGCGCTACCACCGACTCTACACGTTGCAGGCGCGGATCTAGGTTGCCCAGGCCCCCACGCTGAAGGCGCGGCGTGACTCGATCGGGTCAACATGGCTGGCATGTCGTTGCTAGCCGTCCCTCTCTTCAGCGGGTCCGGCTAGCGCAGCTCAGGGTGGTCGAAGCCCGGCGCGCGTCCCTGCAACGGGGCGAAGCGCGGCAGGGGGCGCTCGAGGAAGGCGTCCTCGGGCGAGCTGCCCTCCAGGAAGTCGAGGATCAAGCTCTGCACGTCCGGGTCGGGCATCAGGTCCTCGTGCCCCGCGTACTGCACGATCACGTGGCCCGAGTTCGGCAGGCCGGCGCGCACGCGCTCGGCCTGGAACGGGGGCGTGTGGCCGTCGAGGCTGCCACTGACGAAGAGCGTCGGGACGTCGCTCTCTACCGGCTCGCGAAAGGCGTCGCCCAGGTCGTGCACCCCCAGGGGCCCGTCGGCCTCGGGGGAGAACAGGCAGCGGGCCAGGCCGAAGGGTGAACGGCGCGCCTCGGCGCGGATCGTCTTCCAGCGCTCGGGGCTCGCACCGGAGGCCGCGCGCACCGCGAGCATCAGCCCCGGCAGGTCCGCGAACGTGCGCAAGCGCTTGACCAGGAAGGGCGCGACGAAGTCCGTGTCACGCTGCAGGATCGAGTGGAACAGGCGCGGCAGGAGCCAGATGTCGGAGTAGCCCATCTCGGCCACGACCAGGAGCTGCAAGCCGAAGGGCCCCAGCTCGACCTCGAGCTCGCCCGCCTCCGAACCATCTTCGGCCTGCAGGCCGAAGGTGATCGTCAGCGGCTCTTCCTCCAGGCTGGCGACGGCCTCGGCGAAGACCGCGCCCAGGTCCCCCAGCGCGTCGCCGATGCGCTCGTCCTGCGCCGCCAGGTCGGACAGCAGCTCGAGGCTCTTGTCGAGGTCGCTGGGCAGCTTCAACATGTCCCCCGTGCCCGCGCTGCCGATGCTGACGAAGCGCACGGCGCGCCCCGGATGCCGGCGCAGGAAGGCCAGGCCCAGGTGCGTCCCGAAGCTGTGACCCATGAGCTGGATCTCGTCGTAGCCCAGGGCCTGGGCCACGTCCTCGAGGTCGTCCGCCATCTCGAGCGTGGTGTAGCCGGCGAGGTCGATCCCGCGGCGTGCGAAGTCCTCGCTGGCCTGCGTGCAGACCTCGACCATGTGCGCGATCGCCGCCTCGCGCGTGCCGAAGAAGAGCCCCGGCTGGATCGTGTCCGACGACCACGTCAGGTCGGGCTCCGAGCGCCCCACCCCGCGCGGGTCCAGGAGCAC
>JAJFFA010000059.1 GCA_021776885.1 Planctomycetota bacterium | reverse complement strand
GCCTCGACGTGGGCGATCGACGAGCGCACGCTGTTGACCTCGGCCTCGGTCGAGCGCACCAGGTGGTGCTCACGCGCCGTCGCGTCGGGGAAGGCGCGCTTCCCTGCGCGCAGCAGATCCTCGTCCTCGCAGTGGGCGACGACCATGCGCCCGGCGCGGGCGGCGGCGGCGAAGAGGCCGCGGATCGTGTCGGCGTCGGTCTGCCCGCCGAGGCCCGTGGAGCCGCCCAGGAAGCACTTGAAGGCCGGAGACAGGGGCGCCATGGCGTCGAGCTCCTCGACCGATGCGGGCAGCAGGTTCGCGAGGCAGCCAAAGTCGACCCGGCTGCGGGCGCGGACGTGGGCGATGCGCTCCTCGAGGGCCTGGCGCGAGACCGACAGGGGCGGGTTGTTCTGCACCTCGACGACGCTGGTCACCCCGCCGAACAGGGCCCCGGCGGAGCCGCGCTCCCAGCCCTCCTTGTGGGCCAGCCCCGGGTCGCGGAAGTGGACGTGGACGTCGACCAGGCCCGGGATGACGGAGCGCCCGCGGGCGTCCACACGGGTGTGCCCAGCGCTGGCCCGGGAGCCCAGGTCGGGCCCGACGGCCTCGACCACGCCGTCCGTGACGAGCACGTCCGTCTCCCGCCCCGAGGGGAAGAGCCGCGCGCCGGTGACACACAGGCTGGCGCCGCGGACCTGGCCCGCGCTCATGCGTCGACGCGCCGCACGGCGATCAGCGTCATGTCGTCGTCGAACACGTTGCCGGAGAACTCGCGCACGGCCTCGACCAGGGCCTGACCGAGCTCCGCGGCGGACTTGGCGCGCGGCGCGACGTCAGCCACCACGGCACGCATGCCCGACTCGTCGAAGAGTCGGTCGGGGCGCGAGCGGTGGCGCGCCTCGACGAAGCCATCGGTGAAGACCAGGACCGCGTCACCGGGCGCCAGGGCCAGGGACGCGCCCTCGGCGTACTCGAAGTCGGGCATCATGCCCAGGGCCGGACCGTCGCCCTTGGGGCACTCGATGGTCGCGCTCTCCTGACGCCAGATCAGAGGCGGGGTCTGACCCGCGTTGAGCACCGACACCCGGCCGTCGCCCCCGAACAGCCCGAGGAAGAGGGTGACGAACATGCCGTCGTCCATGCGCTCGGTCAGGTCCTGGTTGAGCAGGTTCACGATCGCGGCCGGGTCGTGCAGGATGCGCGCGTAGGAGCGCAGGCTGGCCTGGGCCGTGGCCGTGATCAGGGCCGGGCCGACCCCGTGGCCAGTGACGTCGCCCAGCACCGCCATCAGACGTCCGTCCGCCGTGGGCACGAAGTCGTAGAAGTCACCGGAGGCGTGTTCCGCGGGCTGATACCAGCCGAAGGTGTCGAGCCCAGGGACGGTCTTGGGCTTCTTCGGCATCAGATCGCTCTGGATCGTGCGCGCGATCTCGAGCGACTTCTCGAGCTTGGCTTTCTCGAGGGACTGCATGTTCAGGCGCGCGTTCTCGAGGGCGATCGCGATGTGCTGGGCCAGGGCGAAGAAGAGCGACAGGTCCTCGTCGCCGAACTCGCGCGTGGCCGCCTTCGAGTCGACGTAGAGCGCGCCTTTGGCCTCCTCCGAGAGCGGGCGCTGCTTGCCCTCGAGGGCCTCCTCGGCGGGCTTCAGAGGCACGCACATCACGGCCCGCAGCTTGAGGTCGAAGACCGACGCACCCAGCTCCAGGGCCTCGGCGTCCGACTGCACCGTGGTGCGCATCGGGCTCTCCTCGTCGAGCACACGCTGGACCACACTGGTCGAGTACTTGATGTCCTCGTCCGGCACGCGCTCGCCCCCGCGTAGGCGGGCGACGCGCACGCTCTGCTGTCCGGACTCGTCGACCAGGACCAGGAAGCCGCGCTCGGCACCGGTCACCTCGATCGAGCGGTCGACCACGTAGTCCAGCAAGGACTCGAGGTCGCGCGACTCCGAGACCCTCGCGATCGCGCCCAGGAGCACCTGGACCGAGCGCCGGTCCTGGTTCGCGTCGCCGCTGAGGAACTCGGTCGGCGGTCGTTCGCCGGAGCCCCCCGGGGATCCGCCCGGAGCGGGTCCCTCCGCGGACGAGGCGCTGCGCGGAGCAGCGCTGGACGAGCTTGATTGCGGCGAGCCTTGAGTCGTCTTCTTGCGCCAGAACACCATGACCCCCGAGTCTAGGCGGCGCCGCTACCCAGCGGAAGCGGCAGCCCTCGACTTGCCCCCGCCCCGCCGGGCCGCCCGCCGACCAGGGCCCGCCAGCGAATTCCCTTGCCCGACGCCGGGGCAGCCGGGAAACTGCGCCGATCCCGGGTCCCCCCCGCGGCCCCAATGAAGAGGAGGGCCAAGGTCCCGGGTCGACGGAGGCACCATGCACATTACGGTCGATCCCAGCGAGAACCACGCCGTCCTGCACCTGCGCGGCGAGTTCGATACGTACTACTGCCCGCTCCTGGCCGAGGAGATCGAGGGCGTACAGAAGTCCGGCGTCCAGAACGTGGTGCTGAACCTGAGGATGGTGAAGTTCATCAACTCCACCGCCCTCGGAGCGATCATCAAGGCCTCGCGCGCCCTCGCTGCTGGCGGCGGCAAGCTGGTCATCGCCCGGCCC
>JAJFFA010000580.1 GCA_021776885.1 Planctomycetota bacterium | reverse complement strand
AGGAACAGCACCATGATCGCGCCGGCGTAGACCAGGATCTGCACAGCGGCCAGGAACTGGAAGCCCGCCAGGAGGTAGATCACGGCCACGCAGAAGAACGTCGAGAGGAGCGACATGACGCTCATCACGGGGTTCTTGGCGAGGACCACACCCAGGGCCGACAGGACGGCGCCAAGGGCGACTAGGTAGAAGAGGAGGTTGGCCACCGTCGGTTGATCTTGTGGACGTAGTCGATGCGGCGCTTCAGTGCGGAAGCGGGCCGCTTGAGCTTCTCGATGTCGTAGATGAGACCCTTGCGCGTGTAGTCCGCGAGCTCGAGCTCGTCGCTCATGAAGATCGCGTCCTTGGGGCAGGCTTCTTCGCAGAAGCCGCACAGGATGCAGCGCAGCATGTCGATGTCGAAGCGTTGGGGCTCGCGCTCGATGAAGCGCTCCGTCTCCTGGCCGTCGATGGTGATGGCGTAGGCCGGGCAGGCCGCCTCGCACAGGCCGCAGGAGACACAGGCGATGTTGCCGTCGTCCTTGACCACCAGCCGCGGCTGTCCGCGCGTGACCTCGTTCTTGGGCAGGGGCTCCTCGGGGTACTGACGCGTGACCCGCGGCGCGAACATCTTGCGGAAGGTGATCGACAGCCCGCGCAGGATCTCCGGGAGATACAGGCGCTCGGCCAGCGTGAGTTCTTTGCGCTTTACGACAACCATCAGAAGAGCGACACCATCGCGCCGGTGACGAGCAGGTTGGCCAGGGCCAGGGGCAGGAAGACCTTCCAGCCCAGACCCATGAGCTGGTCGAAGCGGAAGCGCGGCAGGGTCCAGCGCACCCAGATGAACAGGAACAGGAAGAAGCCCGCCTTCACGGCGAAGGCTGCCAGTCCCAGGAACCAGGGGGCGTCGGGGATGAAGGGTACCGCCGGGCCACCCAGGAACAGGGTCACCGTCAGGCAGGCCATGACGATCATGGCGCAGTACTCGCCCAGGAAGAACAGGGCGAACTTCATCGACGAATATTCGGTGTGGAAGCCGCCGACCAGCTCGGGCTCGCACTCGGCGAAGTCGAAGGGGTGGCGGTTGGTCTCGGCGAAGGTCGCGATGACGAACAGCACGAAGGCCAGGGGCTGGGTCCAGATGTTCCAGCCGAAGAGCGAGTCCTGGGCCGCCACGATCGCGCGCAGGTCGAGGGCGCCGGTCACGGCGATCACGGCCAGGATGGTCAGGATCATCGACAGCTCGTAGCTGACCATCTGCGCCGAGGCGCGCAGGCCGCCCAGCAGCGAGTACTTCGAGTTGCTGGCCCAGCCGCCGAGGATGATGCCGTAGACCCCCAGGCCGCCGATGGCCAGGACGTAGAGCACGCCGATGTCGAGGTCGGTGATCGAGAGTGGGCCGAAGTCGACGCCGAACAGGCTGACGTCCCCGGCGAAGGGGATCACGGCCACCGTCATCATGGCCGGCATGGCCGCCATCAAGGGCGCCAGGCGGAAGATCCAACGGTTGGCGCCGTCGGGCACCAGCTCTTCCTTGAAGATGAACTTCACGCCGTCGGCCAGGGGCTGCAGGATGCCGCCGGGGCCGACGCGGTACTGCATCCAGGCCGAAATCTTGCGCTCGGCCAGGGTCATCAGGGCCGCGGTGCCGAGCAAGCCGCCGTAGATGGCGCTGGCCTTGATCAGGAGCGCGAGCAGCGGGTTCATCGCGCGTCCCCCTTGGCGAGCGGCTGGCGCGCGCCCGCGCCCACGGCGGCGCAGAGCTCGGAGAGCACGCGCGTCGTGCGCCAGACTCCGCTGGGCGCCTGGCGCGCGGGGCCGATCTTGCCCTCGATGCCGTCGATGTTGATCCAGGTGCCGGTGCGCTCCACGTGGTTCGGTACGCCGATGCAGATGTCGGCGGCCGGGATGTCGAGCAGGTGGCACTCGAGGGCCACCAGGCGCTTGGCGTCGGACAGCTCGGCCAGCCCGTCGCCCAGGAGCTCGCCCACGCGCTCGCCGACCAAGAGGGCCGCGGGGGCCTGGGCCAGGCGCTCGCAGAGCTCTTCGGCCGTGGCGGCCTCGAAGCCGAGGTCCGTCAACCCGCGCCGGTTGGGGCAGGGGTCGCCGGTGTGCAAGAGGTCGTCCTTCAGATCGTTGGCCGGGGGCGAGACGAAGCTCGGCTTGGCGCCCAGGGCGCTGCACAGCTCGAGCAGCTCGCGTCCCTCCTCGACGGTCAGGAAGGGGGAGGCGATGACGACGGCGTCCGCGCGCAGGGCGCCCAGGTCGCGCACGCTCTCGATCGCGTCCGCGGTGTCGACCGCCTGCCAGCCGCCGCCGCTCGCGCGCACGGCCGAGCCGGCCAGGCGCTCCTCGGAGTTGGCGTGGCCCCAGGCGAAGCGCCCGGTGTCGCACATCCAGTAGCCGTTCTTGGCCGCATCGTACCGCGGGCGGAAGCGCTCGACGCTCTTGCCGCGCAGCACCTCGGTCGTGATCGCGCAGCCGCGGCTGCACTCGGCACAGGTCGAGGCGCTCTTCTTCAGGTTCCAGACCCGCGCCTCGAAGCGGAACTCCTTCAGGGTCAGGGCGCCGACGGGACACAGGTCCGCGATGTTGCCCTGGTAGTTGCCCGTCAGCGGCCGGTCCATGAAGGTCTCGATCACCGAGTGCGCACCGCGCTGGCTGACGACCAGCTGGGGCGACTTGGGCACCTCCTCGAAGAAGCGCACGCAGCGGCTGCACAGGATGCAGCGCTCCTGGTCCAGGAGGATCACGTCGCCCAGGCTCTTGCGTTTCTCCAGCTTGCGCCGCGGCTCGACCGAGCGCCCGACGCCCTGGCCCTCGTCGAAGCTGTAGTCCTGCAGCGTGCACTCCCCCGCCTTGTCGCAGATGGGGCAGTCCAGGGGGTGGTTCTTGAGCAGGAACTCGAGGCACTCCTTGCGCGCCTTGTGGGCACCCTCGGACTCCGTGTTGACCACCATGCCCGCGGCCACGGGAGTGCGGCAGGCGACGACGACGCGCGCCGGCATCTCGCCCTGCTTCACCTCGACCTGGCAGATGCGGCACGAGCCCACCGGAGACAGCCCCGGGTGGTAGCAGTAGTGCGGGACCGGTGTCTCGTCGGCGTGGATGGCCGCGATCAGGGGCTGCTTGGGGTCGGCCTCGATCTCGCGCCCGTTGAGAATGATCTTCGTCACGCTGTGGCCTCCGCGGGGGCGCGCAGGGGGCAGCCCGCGTGCTCGACGTGGGCTTCGATCTCGGCCCGGAAGTGCTTCACGACCGACAGGGTCGGAATCGCCGCGGCGTCCGACAGAGCGCAGATGGTCTTGCCGGGGGTCATGCCGTGGGAGAGCTCGACCAGCAGCTCCACGTCCTGCGGGCGCCCCTGGCCGGCTTCGATGCGCTCGAAGATCTGCGACAGCCACTGGGTGCCCTCGCGGCACTGGCTGCACTGCCCGCAGCTCTCGTGGTCGTAGAAGCGCGCGATCACGTGGCTGCTGCGCACGACGCAGGCCGTCTCGTCGAGCATGATCATGGCCGCGGTGCCAAACATCGAGCCGATGCCCTTGATCGAGTCGTGGTCCATGGCGGTGTCGATGAAGCTGGCCGGCACCAGGCCCGTGGAGGAGCCCCCCGGGAACCAGGCCTTCAGCTCGCGTCCCTTCCAGACGCCGCCGGCGTAGTCCTCGAGGATCGTGCGTGCCGTGATGCCGAAGGGCACCTCGTAGACGCCGGGCTTGTTCACGTGGCCCGAGATGCCGCACAGGAAGTTCCCGGTGCTCTTCTCGGTGCCCATGGTCCGGAACCAGTCGGCGCCGCGGTTCACGATGAAGGGCAGGTTGAACAGAGTCTCGACGTTGTTGACGGTGGTCGGCTGGCCCCACAGGCCGAAGCCGGCGGGGAAGGGCGGCTTGGGCCGCGGGTGGCCGCGCTTGCCCTCGAGGCTCTCCATCAAGCCCGTCTCCTCGCCGCAGATGTAGGCCCCGGCACCCTTGTGCATGTAGACCTCGCAGGTGAAGTCGGAGCCCAGCACCTCTTTGCCGACCAGGCCCGCCTTGCGCGCCTCGGCGATGGCTTCGGCCATGCGCTGGTAGGGCACGCGGTACTCACCGCGGACGTAGATGTACACGGCCTGGACGCGCATGGTGTAGGCCGCGATCAGGCAGCCCTCGAGCACCCCGTGGGGGTCCTCGCGCAGCAGCACGCGGTCCTTGCAGGTGCCCGGTTCGGACTCGTCGGCGTTGAGCGCGATGTAGCGCGTGCGCTTGTCCTTTGCCGGGTCCGGCATGAAGCTGAACTTCAGGCCCGTCGGGAAGCCGGCGCCGCCGCGACCGCGCAGCCCGGACGCCTTGAACTCCTCGATCAGGTCGGCCGGATCGCGGCCGTCCTTCAGGATTCCGGCCAGGGCCTCGTAGCCCCCGGCACGCTTGTAGCCGTCGAGGGTGTGGGAGTCCTCACTGCCGATGCGGTCGAGCAGAAACGTTTCGTGGCTCATCGCTCGCCGACCTCGCGCAGGATGCGCGTCACGTCGTCCGGTTCGAGGTTCTCGTGGAAGACGCCGTCGACGACCATCATCGGGGCGCTGGCGCAGGCGCCCTGGCACTCGAGCACCTCGAGGGTGAAGCGCCCGTTCTCGGACGTGCGCCCGACCTCGGTCTCGGTGGCGCTGCAGGCGCGCTCGAGGATGTCCTCGGCGCCGCGCAGGTCGCACGAGATGTTGTGGCACACGCCGACGACGTGCTCGCCCACCGGCTTGAGGTGGAACATCGGGTAGAAGGACGCGACGCCGTAGACCTCGACGGGCTCCAGCTGGAAGTACTCCGCGCAGTCCTCCATCACGCCCGGCGAGATCCAGCCGCCTAGCTCCTCCTGGCAGCGGTGCAGCGCCGGGATCAGAGCGGCACGCCGCTGGGGGTAGTTCTTCACGAGTTCGTCGAACTCGGCGACAAGTTTGTCCGGCAGCGCCATCAGCGATCCACCTCACCCATCACGAAGTCGAGCCCGCCGATGATGGCCATCAGGTCCGACAGGAGTCGGCCCTTGGCCAGGAGCGGGATGGCCTGCACGTTCATCAAGCCCGGCGCGCGGATGTGGCAGCGCAGGGGGTCACTGGTTCCGTCGGAGGCGACGAAGAAGCCCAGCTCGCCCTTGCTGGACTCGACGGCGTGGTAGGCCTCGCCCTTGGGCAGGCTCATGTCCGTCACGACCTTGAACTGGAAGATCAGCTCCTCCATCGACTCGTGGGTCCGTCCGCGCGGCGGCAGGACGTAGCGCCGGTCGTCGAGCAGCCAGTCCGAGCCCGTCGACTTCTCGAGCCGATCGAGGGCCTGACGGCAGAGGCGCACCGACTGGCGCATCTCTTCCATGCGCACCAGGTAGCGGTCGAAGCTGTCGCCCGTGGTGCCGACCGGGACGTCGAAGTCGTAGTCCTCGTAGCCCGAGTAGGGCATGTCCTTGCGCAGGTCCCACTCGACCCCACTGGCGCGCAGGTTGGGCCCGGTCAGGGACCAGGCCAGGGCCTCTTCCTTGGTCAGGGCGCCGACGCCCGCGTTGCGGTCGTGCCAGATGCGGTTGGCCGTCAGCATCGAGTCGAACTCGTCGAGCTTCTCCGGGAAGGAGTCGACCCAGACCCGGATCTCCGCCACGAGGTCGGACTCGAGGTCGGCGTAGAGCCCACCCATCCGCACGTACGTGTTGTTCATGCGGTGGCCGGAATAGGCATCGAGCAGCGTGTAGATCTTCTCGCGCTCGGTGAACGTGAAGAAGAACATCGTGATCGCACCCAGATCGATCGCGGTCGTGCCCAGGTAGATCAGGTGCGCGCTGATGCGCGAGAGCTCCATCAGGAGCACACGAATCTCCTGGGCGCGCTGCGGGACCTGGATACCGGCAAGCTTCTCCAGGGCCAGGGCGTAGGCCACGTTGTTCAGGAACGGCTGCACGTAGTCCAGCCGGTCGGTGTGCGGGAAGAACTTGCGCCAGCCGAGGCTCTCGCAGCTCTTCTCCTTGCCGCGGTGCAGGTAGCCGACGACGGGCTCGCAGCTCTCGAGGGTCTCGCCGTCGAGGGTCACCTTCAGCCGCAGCACGCCGTGGGTGGCCGGGTGCTGCGGGCCGATGTTGAGGCGCATCAGCTCGCCGTGCAGCGGGTCGTCCGCGTCGAGCTGCTCCGGATCGAGCCCGGACTTGTACTCGAAGATCTGAGTCTCGCTCATGACTTCCCTGCCTCGCTCCTGCGCTCCCGCTCCCACTCGCGGTAGAGGCGGTCGGGCTCGATGCCCTGGTGCGGAAAGTCCTTGCGCAGGGGGAAGTGGTCGTAGCCGTCGGGCATCAAGAGGCGCTGGTTCGAGCCGCCGTCGAACTCGATACCGAACATGTCGAAGCACTCGCGCTCCCCGTACCCGGCGCCGGGCCAGAGGTCGACCACACTGGCGACGTGGGCGTCGTCCTCGGGGACCTCGGCGACGACTCGCACGCGCAGCTTGTGCTGCAGCGACAGGAGCTGCCAGTAGACCTCGAAGCGTGGCTCACGCGGCATGCGGTCGATGGCGGTGACCAGTGTCACGCTCTCGAAGCCGGCCCCCTTGAGGCGCGACAGGGCGTCGTGGGCGGCGGCGCGCGGCACGATGTAGGTCGCCATCCCGTCGCGGGCCTCGCGGGCCGTCGCGTCCTGGCCCAGGGCGGCTTCGATGCGCTCGTCGGAGGTCGCACTCACGAGCTCTGATCCTCGCTTCCGTCGCCCGGGGTCATGTCGCCCGGGGCCACATAGGTGCCGATGCGGTGGGTGGTCACCGCCTGATTGGGGGGCATGCTGAAGGCGCCCGTGCCTTCGTCTCCGCCCTCGAGGACGCCCTGGGCCAGGCGCCCGGTGGGCGACTCGCGCTCGATCTTCTTCTGCAGCTTCATCAGGGCGTCGATCACGGCGTCGGGACGCGGCGGGCAGCCGGGCACGTAGACGTCCACGGGCAGGATCATGTCCACGCCCTGGGTCACGGCGTAGCTGTCGTACATGCCCCCCGACGACGAGCAGACGCCCATGGCGATGACCCACTTCGGGTCGGGCATCTGGTCGTAGATGGTCCGGCAGGCCTCCGCCATCTTCCAGGTCAGGGTCCCGGCGACGATCAGCACGTCGCACTGCCGCGGGCTGAAGCGCGCGGCCTCGGCGCCGAAGCGCGCGATGTCGAACTTGGGGCCGATCATGGCCATCAGCTCGATGCCGCAGCACGAGAGCCCGAGGGGCATGGGCCACAGGCTGTTCTTGCGCCCCCAGTTAATAAGGGCGTCGGCCTGGGTGGCGAAGAAGCCCGCCTGGCTGTCGGCGCTGCCGACGGGGGTCAACGATCCCATTCGAGACCTCCCTTGCGCCAGACATAGGCCAGCGCCAGTACGAGGAGCGCGACGAAGAGCAGGATCTCGGTGAAGACCAGCATGCCGACGCCGGCGGCGCTGAATTCCTTCGCGCCGACGGCCCACAGGATGAGGAACACCGACTCGACGTCGAAGAGGATGAAGAGGACTGCGACCAGGTAGAAGTGGATCGACAGCCGCAGGCGTGCGCTGCCCTCGGGCCGCATGCCGCACTCGTAGGCCAGTCCCTTGCCCACGGCGCGGCGCTTCGGGCCGGCAAACTCACTGAGCACGAGGTTCACGGCCGCGAAGCCGAAAACCATCAGGCACAGCAGCAGGACGGGTGCGTAGGCGGTCAGCATGGGCGGGGTTGGGGCGGCCCCCGGGCGGTGAGCGCGGTCGCGTTTTCCACCGTCCTCCGGGGGGGAGGAGGTCGGCGGCCTTCGCAGCGGAGAGGGCGAAACGCGCGAAGAGTCTACAGGGGCCCGCGCCAACCTCAACGTCGCGGGGGCGCTTCCGGAAGCCGCAGGGGGGCGGCGGACAGAGCCCGGGGAGCAGAGGCTCGATCTGACCGGATCGAGGATGCAGATAGATGGTAATTGGAATGTAGATAGGGCCAAGTCCGAGCTGGATCGCGACGCTTCCGATAGCCTGCGACGCGATGCTTGTGCTGCTCCTCGTCTCGGCCCTCCTGCTGCCCGTCGCGCGGACTCCCCTTTCGCTTCTGGGAGCCCTGGACGGGGCGACTCCGGTCGAGCTCCTGGAGGAGGCGGCGGCCATGCTCGAGGTTGCGCAGCGCGCCCTGCAGGAGGGCGACGACTCCGCCGCCCTCGAGATCGCGACCGAGGCCCTCGAGGCCCTCGCTGAGCTTCCGCTGGTCGAGGCCACCGCACTCCGCGTGCAGAGCCTCGGGAGCGACCTCGCCCTGCTCCTCGAGAGGGCCGCCCCCCCAGCGCTCGAGATCCGAGCCTGGACCCTCGCCGTGCGCGGGGCCGAGGCCGTCCAGCCCTTCGCCCTGGAGCCGCTGCAGAACCTGCGCCGGCAGCTCAGTCGGCGCCTGGTCGAGCTGGGGCGGCTGCCGGAGGCGGCGCGCTGGGCCGCTGCGGTGAGCGCGTCCTACGACGCCGAAGCGCAAGCGGGCCACCCCGAGCACATCGAAGCCCTGGCCGTGTACGCCAGCTTGCAGCGCCAGGTCGGCGACACCGAGGGTACGCTGGCCGCGTACACGCGCTTGATCGCCGTGCTGGGTGAGCCGACTCCCGACAACCATGACGACCTGGCCCGGGCCCACCAGAACCGGGGCACGCTGCTCGACAACCTGGGGCGGGTGCAGGAGTCGATCCTGGATCAGGAGCGCGCCATGCTCCTGCGCCAGGAGCACTACCCCCCCGGAAGCTGGCTGGTGCTCGAGGCCCAGCGCAACTGGATCAACTGCCTGGACGAGCTGGGCCGTGGGCGCGAGGCCCTTCCGGTGCAGCGCGCGATCTGCGCTGGCCTCGCCGGCGAGGGGGCCGCGCGCGCAGCAGACCTCGCGCGCGAGAGGCTCCACCTCGGCTACCTCCTCTACCGCGTTGCCGATCGCGGGGCGGCGCAGGAGATGCTCCTGGCGGAGGTCTCGAAGGCAGCTCTGGTCTTGCCCGCGTGGGACCCCGAACTGCAGGTCGCTCGGCGCGTCCTGGCCTCGCTGCACGAGCTGCGCGGCGACCTCGTCTCGGCCCGCGAGTTCCGCGGTGCGGTCCTCGCCGCCTACCGACGGGCCGTCGCGCCCCCGGCCGAGGACGTGGCCCTCGCGCGGAGCGAGCTGGCCACGGTCCTGGCCCAGCTCGGGGACCACACCCAGGCCCTGCTCCTGCGCCAGGAGGTCCTGGAGTTCGCCGCGCAGACGCGTCCCGAGGCCGACCTCTATCGACTCGCCGCCACGCGCCGCGTGGCCGAGTCCCTGGCCGACTGCGGGCACCTCGAGCGCGCGCGCGCGCTCTACCGCCAGCTCCTGCAGCACGAACAGGGAGTGCTCCCCGACAGCCACCTCGAGCTGATGGAGTCGCGCCGTGGTCTGGGTCACGTCCTGAATCGCCTGGGCGAGCACGACGAGGCGGCCCAGCTGCAAGCGGACCTGCTGCGGGTCGAAGAGCGCGTCAGCCGCGGCCTGCGGGTCGAGTTCCGGCGCCTGGAGCTGGCGACCTCCCTGCGCGCCCTGGGTCGGCTCGACGCGGCCCTGACCCTCGAACGCACGGCCCTGGCCGGTGTCGAGGCGCAGCTCCCTGGCTGGCACCCCTACGCGACGAGCACCCGCCTACGGCACGCGCGCACGCTGGTCCTGGGCGAGCGCGGGACCGAGCTCGAGGCCCTGCTGACGGACACTGCGGACGGCTGGTCCCAGTGGTTGCGTCACATCCGGTTGCTCTCCCCGCGGGAGACGCGCCAGCTCGTCTCCGAGAGCCACGATGAGCTCTCGGTGCTG
>JAJFFA010000579.1 GCA_021776885.1 Planctomycetota bacterium | reverse complement strand
GGCTCTTCCCCGAGAAGGCTCGTGAGGGCGGCGGGCCGTACCCTCACACCGCTGTTCGGATCCTGCCCGTTGGGCTCGCTGGAAGCTTCCCGAACCAGCCGACCTCGTGACGCAAGCCGGCCTGGAGCATGTGGGCCATGGCGTCGGCGCCCTTGGACGTGTCGCGCGGCGGCCAGGGGCGCATCATGCGCCGCCTCATTTGCGGTGATTGATGGGCTATTCGCCGCAGGCCATGGGGCGACCCGGCCCGCCGGGTGGGCATGGGCGGGCAAGGGCGCCGCTCTGGAGAATTCGCCGAATCCCTGCGCTCGGTGTTCGCGGACCTCGTTCGGCTGGGTGACGGCGGCGCGACAGGCGCGCGGCCAACCCCCGACACCCCCTGCCCCCGAACGAGCCATGAGCCCCATCCGCACCCTCCTTCTCCTCGCCGCCCTGCCCCTCTTCCCGGCCTGCGCATCCATGCCCGGCGGCAATGCGCCCGTATGGCGTGCCGAGACCATCGACCCAGGGCGTCCGCTGCCCACACTCGTGGCATCCGGTGTCTACGACTACTTCGTCCCCGAGCGGGGTGCGGTCGAGGTGGACGTGGACGACCTCGAGCTCATCGGGGAGGCGGCGCTGGCGTTCGCCGAGGAGCATCCCGACGAGGTCTTGCGCCTGGCGCGTGGGGCAGTGAAGGACGTTCAGGCCCTCAACGCCGCGGTCGCGGCCGTCGAGCGCATCGGGCCCCAGCTGCACGCCGAGATGCTCGCCAAGCTCGGCGCCATGGGCTTCAGCCTCGAAACCGACGGGACCCGGGCGTCCAAGCTCGAGGGCGGAGGCATCGGGACCGTCGACGCTGCCTACGTCGCCACGGGCACGGCGGCGGTGCCCTTCGGCGACTTCCCGTTGTTCGGCCCGGGCTCCAAGTCTTCGATCGTCGGCCGCCTGGGCAGCGGCCTGCCGGACGAGGCGTACGTGAGCATCCACGTCCAGCTCCGTCTCGCCGGCAACCGCGCGGACGGCGATGGCCGCGCCACGATCAGCGTCATGGCCCTCGGCGCCGAAGGCGACATCGTGTTCCGCGCCAAGACGAGCGGAGCCTCTGCGGGCGGCGCGGACGCGGACCCCGACTCCACCCTGCGAGCCGCTTTCGACGCCGCTCTGACGCGGCTCGAGCTGCCTGTCTGAGTCCTCACCCCCCCGGGCGTTCTTCGTCCCCGGTGGGCGCCTGGTCGCCTCGATCGACAATGGGCCACGCGCGCCTCCCGACAAGGTCACCCTTGGGGGGTGGCGCGACGGAAATCCTGACGCGGGAGCAGCTACCTGGTGCCCGCGAGCGTGGCGACGGACCCTTCGATGCGCTGGAGCCGAACCTCGAGGCCTTCCAGGCCGGCGAGCTTTCCGCGCAGCTCCTCGTTCGCACTGCGGAGTGCCGTGAGTTCGTCTGCTTGGGTCTGAATCGCCTCCACCAGAAGCGGAGTCAGCTTGGCATAGTCGACCGAGAGGTAGCCGTCCGACCCCTGGGCCACGATCTCCGGTACGACGGTGCGCACCTCCTGCGCAATCAAGCCGACCTGTCGCGCGTCGCTGAACTGCTGGTCGGGAAACTCGTCCCGGCGCCAGTCGAACTCGACTCCACGCAGCTTCAGGACCTTGGCGAGTGCGTCCTCGAGGTCGACCACGTTGGTCTTGAAGCGCAGGTCGGAGTTCTGGGTGATCGTCCCGGATGCGAGGATGTTGCCGGCGACGTTGAGCAGCTCGGACGGGGTGGTTGTTCCGATTCCCACTCTGCCCATCGTGTCGACGACCAGGCGATTGGCGCCAACCGTGGCGTCGTAGATGGCGAACTTGCCCGTGAGCGTTCCTGGCGGGTTGGCCATGCCGCCCCAGCTGGCCAGCGCCCAGTCTCGACCCCCAGCGGGGTCCGTGTTGTCCAGTTCGATGACCGCTCCGTTCGGGCAGCTGGCCTTGAGGGCGAGCGTGAGCGTGTTCTGCCCGGCTTGCAGGTTGGTGATCTCCACGTTGGAGATGGGGCTCGTCGTTCCGAAACCGATCCTCCCCGTCGGGCTGACGAACCACTCCTCACTGATCGGATACAGCATCCCCAACATCGGAGCCGAGGAGGCATTCATGCAATCCGGAGGGAGCGCGAAGTCTCTGATCGTGGGCGGGCAGTGCACCTGCCATGGAAAGATCTGCTGTGCGGAGGCAGGACCGGCGATTCCCAGCAGGAGAAACAGCGGGCCGATGATTCTGGTTTGCATGTCGAGTTGGGTCGGGTTGGGGGAATGGAGTCCGAGCGCGCCCTCGACTGTCCTCGGGAAGCGGCCCGTCCTGGGCCCTGGTCAGCGGGCTGGGTCGAGCCGAGGTGCTCCTCGACACAACCCTGGACGGGCCCTCAGGAGGTCCAGGGGCCGCTATACTCCCGGGTTCCCAGAGGGAGCTCCCAGGTGGACAGGATTCCGAAGTTTCCGAGAGAGGACCCGTCAGCGGACCACTCCACCGACGCCACCTCATCGGCGTTGTGCGACTTCTTGGTGCTCATCCGAGCCGACGAGGGCGAGGGCAGCATCCGACGGCTCTCCCAGTACCTGGCCTTCTTCCCGGGTCATGAACTCGAGATCGCGCGCGAGTTCCTCGCTCGCCTGGAAGGCACACCTCCTTCCAGCTCCTCCGCGCCGAAGGAACCGGGCGATCTGGACCGTTACGAGCTCGGTCCGATCATCGGCCAAGGTGGAATGGGGGAGGTTGTGCTGGCGCACGACAACCGGCTGGATCGCGAGCTGGCGGTGAAGCTTCTGCGCCGGCCCGGCGAGCGCGCGAAGCTGCGCTTCCTGCGCGAGGTCCACATCACGGGTAGCTTGGACCATCCGGGGATCGTGCCTGTGCATGACCTGGGTGTGGACGCTACAGGACACCCCTTCTTCGCGATGAAGCACGTCGAGGGCATCGACCTCGACAAGGTCATCGACCAGGTCCACCGTGGTGGCGCAGATTGGAGCCTCGCGCGCGCCATCGAGGTCCTCATCAAGGTCTGCGACACGATGGCCTTCGCGCACTCCCGTGGAATCGTCCATCGCGACCTCAAGCCGAGCAATGTTCGCGTGGGACGCTTCGGCGAGGTCTACGTCATGGACTGGGGACTGGCCCTGGTCATGTCGGAGGGGCAATCCTGCGCCGAGCGCGACGACGGTGGCGGCGAAACGAACTTGGCGCCTGCGGATTCGAACTCGCTGACGCTAGACGGGGACGTGTTGGGAACGCCAGCCTACATGGCTCCTGAGCAGGCCGAGGGGGTGAAGGGGACCGTGGGCAGGGCCGTGGACGTCTACGCCGTCGGGGCGATGCTCTATCAGCTCCTGAGCGGCAAGCGCCCCTTTGGATCTGACGGGCGTCGGCGCAGCCATGACGAAGTCCTGAAGCTCCTGCGTCGAAAGGCACCGCAGCCCCTGCGCGTCGTGGCCGCTGGGGCGCCGCGTGAACTCGTCGCCATCTGTGAGAAGGCGATGCACCGCGAGCCGCTGCGGCGCTACGCGGAGATGGAGTCGGTTGGCCGCGACTTGCGCGCTTTCCTCGACCGCCGCCTGGTCTCCGCCTACGACACGAGCCTTCTGGAGCGCGCCGTCAAGTGGACGCGGCGGAACCGCTCCTTCGCCATTTCAGTGATGGCGGTCGTGCTCGTGGCTTCGAGCGCAGCCGCGCTGGTGAGGCACAATCGATTGGAGGGTCGCCAGCGACTCGTACAGCTCTCCCGCGGCCAGCTCGTCGCAGGCTTTGACACGTTGTGGCCGCCAGATCCCAGCAACGAGGCGACGCTCGTCAGCTGGCTGGAGAGCGCGCAAGAGGTCCTGGCGACCCGCGCGCAAGACCTGGCGTCACTGGCGGAGTTGAAGCGACACGCGCTGCCCTTGGACCCCGACGCACCCGCCGAGCGGGCCGAGCGGGCAAGGCTTGCAGAGCGCGTGCGGCAACGTGGCAGCTTGATACGGCACTACGAACGCCTGCTCGAGCAGATCGAGCGCGGCGAGCGCTTGGCGCCAGACGGGACGAGTCGCGAATGGGTCGCCGAGCAGGTCACCGGCAACCGAGCCCAGCTCGAGCGCGACGTGCTCGAGCAGCCCCGGCACCTCACGTTTCGGTTCGAAGACGATGGAGATCGGATCCTCTTCGAGGGGCTCACGCGGCTCGTCTCGGAGCAGGAGAACATGCTCGGCACAGACCGCGCTTTCGGCCTGGTCGAGATGGCGCGCTGGGGCCTTGCAGCCACGCGCCGGGTCGCGGAGCTCTCCCTGGACCGGCCGCGACTCGATTGGGAACGCGCCCGACGCTCCATTGCCGATCGCAGCGAGTGTCCTTCCTACGATGGGCTCGACCTGAGCCCCCAACTCGGGCTCGCTCCGATGGGACGAGATCCACGCTCTGGCTTGTGGGAGTTCGCCCACGTGCTCACGGGCGAGATCCCGGAGCGCAACCCGGATGGCAGCTTGAGGATCGACGAACATTCCGCCGTCGTGCTCGTGCTGATCCCCGGCGGCACCCTGCTGCGCGGCTCGCAACGCGAGGATCCCTCGCGGCCCAACTTCGATCCGTGGAGCGAGGACAACGCACCCCAAACCGGCGACGTGGAGCTCGAACCCTTCTTCCTGTCCAGGTACGAGCTGACGCAGGCGCAGTGGCGGCGCGTCACGGGGCGCAAGCCCCATGAGCACACCGAGTACGTGATTCCCTGGACGCCCAGCCCGCTCTTCCCCATCGAGGACGTGAATTTTGGTGACGCCACACGCTTCCTGCTCGTGGTCGGTCTGGCCCTGCCCACCGAGGCCCAATGGGAATGGGCGCAGCGCGCCGGGACCGACACGCCGTGGTCCTGCGGCGTCGTGCCGGAGGCCATTGCGGGCTACGCGAACATCGCGAACGTCGCGGGCGATCAGCTGGGTTATCTGGCGGACGACGGGTTCGAGATCTGTGCTCCGGTGGGCAGCCTCCTGCCCAATGGATTCGGTCTACACGACATGATGGGAAACGTGCGCGAATGGTGCCGCGACACAGGCCCCTTCGAGTATCGCCATGGCCTGACGCAGATCGAGACGGGCGAACGGGTCTACATGGACGACGGCACGCGCGCCGTGCGTGGGGGGAGCTTTGCCCTCTCCGTGCTGCGCTGCCGGTCGGCGGCACGCGACCAGGTCGGACCCTCGCTCCACGCCACCGATCTCGGAATTCGACCGGCACGGGACATCGATCGTTGAAGCCATGACTTCGGAAGCGGATCCGCCGCCCAGGTCCGAGTCGCTGGTCCGCTCCTTCAAGGGTGGCGCGGACGACTCGTTCTTGCTTCTGTACGAGCGGCTCACGCCGGCGCTCTACGCCTGGGCCGTGCTGCGCTCGCCGCCTGGTGTCGACCCGGGCGATTTGCTCGGAGAGGTATGGCTGAATGCCGTGCGCAGCCTGCACCGCTACGATGCAAGCCGTGCGAGCTTTCGCGCGTGGCTCTTCGGCATCGCCAAGAAGGTGCTCCTGCACGAGCTGCGTGACCTGTACCGACGCGACG
This sequence comes from Planctomycetota bacterium, assembly GCA_021776885.1. Lineage (GTDB taxonomy): Bacteria > Planctomycetota > UBA1135 > UBA1135 > JAJFFA01. Next base: position 14,931 of record JAJFFA010000579.1, on the reverse strand, counting down.
CGGTTGCCGGACAAGCAGGCAGCCGGGCCAGCTTCGAGCGACCTGATCTTGAAGGCGTCCCCGAGTCGGTGACGAGTTTGAGTCGGCGTATCGCGGACGATGAGTCCATGCTGCGCTTCCTGGAGCGCGTCGCCGCCCTTGGCCGGGAGGACCGCGAACTGCTCGTCTACTGCGGGCTGGAGGGCTACAGCTGCGACGAAGCCGCGACACGCCTCGGGCTCACGCGGGACGCGACGCTCAAGCGCTGGCAGCGCCTGCGGTCGCAAATCCGCGCCTCGTCCTGGGCCGAGGAGCTACTGGCCGAGCAGGCCTTGGCGAAAGTCATTCGGCGCCACGTCCTCTGACCCTCTGACCCAGCTCGGCGCCTGAAAGCCTCGCCGAATCCACCGATTCGCCTGCGGTTCCAGGCACCAAGCTGAGTCAGATGCCGTCCTCCTGGCACCGAAGCACTTTCACCACGGCCTGCCAGCACCGAAGCACATTCAGCACGGCCTGCTAGCGCTAGCGCGGAGCGAGCGACCTTGTGCCCCTCACGGAAAAGTCAATCCCCGGCCGTCTTCGTCTCGAAGGGCCGCAGTACCAGCAGCAGCCGTGGCAGCAGCGTCAGAGACGCGATCAGCGCCATGACCATGGCCAGAGCCGTCAGCAGGCCGAACAGGATGCTGGGAACGAAGTTCGAGAAGGCCAGGACGGAGAAGCCGAGGGTGATCGCCAGGGTCGTGAAGTACATGGCGTTCCCGATGCTCGTATGGCAGCGGTGCATGGACTTCAGATAGTCGCCGTCGTGCTCGAGCTCTCGTCGGAAACGATGCAGGTAGTGGATCGTGTCATCGACAGCGATGCCGGTGCCGATGGCCACGATCGTGATCGTCATCACGTCGAGCGGAATTCCCCCCAGACCCATCACGCCCAGCACCACCAGCGAGGAGAGCAAGCTGGGAAGGATCGCGATGAGCGCGACTCGGATCGAGCGAAAGAGGATGCAGAACATCGCGAGCAACACGGCCACCGTATACCCGACTGTGCTGACCTGAGCTCGGAACAGGCTCTGCAGCATGTTGTTGTAGAGCACCATCAGTCCGGAGACGTGGTACTCGCCCTCCTTCAACTCGAGCTGGGTGCCTAGATCGCTGCGAATCCGCTCGAGCAGAGCGTTCCGCTCGAGGCCTTCCAGCGAATCTCTGACCCGCGCGTTGACGCGTGCCTGGTTGTGCTCGACCGAGGCGTAGGGAGTCACGAGGACGCCCCGGACACTCTCGGGCATTTGTTGAAAGAGGATCGCACGCAGAAGGTCGTCCAGCGGCTCTCCCTGGTTCGCATCGCGTCCGAGCTCGGAGAGCGTGGCGAGCGACATGACCTTGCCCGTCTCGGGACAGGCGTCGAGGTAGCGATGGACGCGCTCGATCCGCTCCAGCTTGGTCGCGGTGTACCAATAGGTCTCGGCGTCGGTGTCGGCTTCTTCGGACTCGAACTCACTGAACTCGTCGAACTCGTCGAACCCTGGAGCCTCCGCGCCTTGCTGCGCCGGTGCGTCCAGCGCCGTGGCCTCTTCTTCGGGCAGCTGCGGAAAATCGAGGATGATGTCGAGGGGCGTGGTGCCGCCGAGTCGCCGGTCGATGAACTCCATGCCTTGGTAGATCTCGGAGTTCTCCTTGAAGTAGTCGATGAAGCTGTTCTCGACCTTGAGCTGCGAGACGCCGAGCGCTGTGAGCAGGGCGACCAAGGCGCTCACGACCAGGACGCCCGTGCCATGACGCTCTGTCAGCCGGGCAAAGAACGCCGTCAAGCGCGGCCGGTGCTCACGGGAGGCCGCAGGCTCGGAAGAGCTCATCAGCGTGAGCGCCGCGGGGAAGAGAGTGAACGTCACGACGAGCGAGACGGCGACGCCCATCGTCATCATGCGCCCGAAGCTCGAGACCGGCAGAACGTCACACAGCGCGAGTGAAGAGAAGCCGGCGATCGTCGTGAGCGACGCGTAGAAGCACGGTACGAACGTATGGCCCACCGTCTTCAGCATCAGCTCGCGGCTGCTCAATCCCGGCTCTTCCCGTTGCTGCTCATGACCCCGGACGATGATGTGGATCGCCAGGGAGAGGGTGAAGATCAGCTGCAGCGAGATGAAGTTCGATGACACCACGGTCACCGGCCAGCCGAGCCAGCCCAGGAGCCCGACCATCGCGAGGACGGAATAGAAGCAGCACAGGAGCGGCAGCACGACCCAGCGCAGCTGGCGGAAGGCCCACAGGAGGGTCGCACCGAGGAGACCCAGAATGCCGACGCCGAAGATCGCGATGTCGGCGCGGATGTAGGACACGATGTCATCGACGATCATCGGTACTCCACCGAGGAAGAGTTCGGATTCTTCCCGGTGGCGCTCGAGAATCGCTCGAATCGAGGCGATGTCTTCGTGCAGCTCGTCCTGGCGGCGGCTCTTGGAGAGCGCATACTCGGCACGCAGGCTCTCGAGCTCCTCGGCTTGCGTAGAGGTCAGCCCGCGAGCGCTCTTCTCCAGCGCGAGGACCTGGACCCTCTGGGCCAGATCCTCGTGGGCTTCCTCGACGCGGAAGTCGACCTGGAGCGCAGTCGACCTGAGGTCGCTGCTCACGATGAGCTCCTGGTAGATGGGGCTCGAGGCCAGCTCGGTGCGGGCCAGCTCGATGTCGACGTCCGGATCCTCGAGAGTCTTCAGATTGCTCCGCAGCTCCGACAACGGAACGGGTGGATTGCGAAGCAGGGGAACATCGAGCAGCGACGTCACGGAGGCCACCCGGGGTAGGGCCGCAAGCTCATCGCGGAGCACCCCCAGCTCGTTCAGCGCAGCCGGGGCCAGGAGGTCCCCCGGGGGGCTGAAGGTGACGACAACCGCCTCACCGCCGCCGTAGCGCTCGCTGATCGACTGCGCGTAGCTCAGATCGGCGTCACCCTCGAGCACCAGCGTGTCGCTGGACGCGTCGAGCGCGAAGTGCCGGGCGCCCTGGACAAGGAACGCGGCAAGCACGAGAAGCGCCGCAAGGACCCGCTTGGGATGAGCGAGAACCGTGCGGTCGTACAGGCCCAGGAGGCTCAGCGCGGTTGCTCCTCGGCAGGTTCCCCAGCCCTTGCATCCTGCTCAGCGAGCTTCTCTCTGGCCGCAGCGACCTTGGCCTGCATCTCGTCTAGCAGTGCGTAGAAGCTCTGCTCGCGCAGGAAGTCTGCGTACTGACTTCCGTAGGACTTCCGAATGCTGACGCCCTCGATCTCCAGGTCGTAGACCTTCCAGCCTTCTTCGCGCTCGGCAAGCATGAAGGCGACCTCGATCCGGTCACCCTTCGAGATGACCCAGCAGACCACCTTGTACTTGGGCGCCCCGGACGTCGTGATGGGCTCGGGCGCCCCGACCTCGACGCGCTCATCGGTGAAAAGCTCGAGCTTCTCGTAGGTCGAGTGCCTGATCGTCTCGACGAACAGTTCGGTGAAGGTTTGGCGCTGCGCGTCGTCGGCACTCAACCAGTGCGTCTTTCCGAGCGAGAGCTTGGCCAGAAGCTCCAGGTCGGCCATGCGGTCGATGACGCCCGTCACGCCGTCTCGTTGCTGCTTCTTTGTGAGCTCGTCGTTCGTCAGAAAGGCGAGTATCTCGTCCACTGAACCCTGAACGACGGCGGACACCGCTCTCTTGTCGTCGTCGACTTCAGGGCTCAGAGCCTGGCCTGTCCCGGCGCCGGTGCACAAGAGGAGTAGTGAGAGGGCGCCCTTCTTCAGCGTGCTATTCATCGATCGCCTTCTTTCGGTTCGACTCGTACGCTTCGCGCAGGAATGAATAGGGGTCAAGAGCATCTCCCTTGAGGCTCTCGTACTCCCCGATATGGAGGGATGTTCGGTTCAATTGCCGACCCGCTGCGAGCCCGAAACTCTCCACGGGTGTGAGGAAATAGGGCACTGGGTGCAGAAACGCGTCCGGGACGAGTCCGATGGCGTCGCGCAGGTTGGAAGGGCCCAGGAACGGCAGGACCAGTGGGAAGCCAGGTCCAACGCCGTAGGACCCCAGCGTCTGACCAAAGTCCTCGGAAGGGGGGCGCTTCCAGCCCAGGAGTGACGCTGCGGGATCAAAGAGGCCGCCAATGCCGAGGGTGGTGTTGACCAGTAGGCGGCCGAGTTCCTTGCCGGCCTTGCCGAACTCGAGCTGGAACACGTCGTTGGCGAAACGTACCGGAGTCGCGACGTTTCTGAAGACGCGGCCGACCCCGACCCTCACGCCCTCCGGTGCGACGAAGCGGTAGCCCCTGGCCACCGGATCCCAGACGTACACGTAGAACTTGTCGTTGATGTAGAACATCACCCGGTTGTATCGGCGGAGGGGGTCGAACGTCGGCGCCTGCGCACCGTCGTCGACGCCACCGAACTCGTCGAATTCATCGAACTCGTCGAACTCGTCATCCTGGGGCCCCAGGCCCCGCGCTGCCCGGGAGCCCATGGCGCCACAGCTCAGCACGAGTCCACAGGCGACGGCAGTGAGCAAGACAGCGCCGACGCTGCCGCGCCAGTCGGGGGACGAGCCTCTCGTGGGGACCATTTGGTTCGCTATTCGTTGCCCTGAGTCCAGCAGTCCAGCGGGGGGGGTGCTCTTCGGGGGACCATCGAAGCCTTCGCGGCTCGATGGTCACCGATGCCTGAGATGGTAGACGTCGGATACGCCGTCGGCCAGCCGCTCGAGCGCCAAGTTGCCGGTCATCCACGGGGCCAGCGGTGGACGACGTTCCTTCGCCAGCACAGGGGGGGCAGGTCGGCCATGCGCAGCCCATCACCGGCGGGGCAGGCGACGGTGGGGCACTGGGTTGCGGTTTGGCCGAGTTTGTGCACCCTACGGTCTTGCAGTACCTAGAGCTCCGTCCGCACCCGCGCCTCGCAGCGGTGATCCAGAGCTACTGGACACTCCGCGGAGTAGGCCCGCCCGGAGGTGTCGAACGTGTGGTGCCCGACGGTGCCACCGAGCTCGTGCTGCACTTCGGTGAGTCGTTCCATCGGGTCGACGGCGCCGGTGGGCGCGAGAGACAGTCGCGGGCGCTCTTCGTCGGGCAGATGACCGAGCACGTGTTGCTGGAGCCGGGCGAAGCGGTTGACGTTATCGGCGTGCGCTTCCAGCCGGGTGGCGCGGGGGCGTTCGTGCGCGCGCCGATGCCCGAGCTCGCCGACGAGATCCAGGACATCGCTGACGTCGGATCAGCGACGGACTCGTCCTTGCTCGAACGTGTAGGAGAGCTCGACGAGACAGACGATCGGCTGGCCGCGCTGGAGCGCGAGCTGCTCGCGCGCATCGACCCGAGCGCCGGGGTGGACCCGGTCGTCGCGCATGTGGCGGGTCGGCTGACCGAATCCGGGGGCAATGGGTCGCTCGACGCCCTCGCCGCCGAGTGCGGCCTCGGGGCCCGCCAGCTTCAGAGGAGGTTCCGGGCCGGCGTCGGGATCGGGCCCAAGCTCTTCGCGCGGATCACGCGCTTTCAGCGAGCGATATCGATGCTCGACCGCCGGGTTCAGGGCAGGCTGGCTGAGCTCGCCGCCCACTGCGAGTACTTCGACCAGGCACACCTGATCCGAGACTTCAGACAGCTCGCCGGCATCACACCGGGTCGTTTCCTCGCAGAGTCACACGAGATGTCGGACCACTTGACGGGCATCGAGCCGTAGCCCGACGCCGAATGTCGCATTCGTCCAATCGCGCCCGTGGCGACTGCCCACAATGCCGTCATGAAGCGTCCGCCGGTCCGCAGGACGCCGGCGCGGACACCGCGGCCATGACCGCGTTGGCTCCGAGCGCGCGCTCGGCGCAGGTCGACGACTTGCGCGCGTTGGACGGCGAGTGGCTCTACGTCGAGGACCGCACCGAGGGCCGCGCCAGCGAGGATCAGCAGCCCCCCATGAGCGTGACGTTCGCGCTGCGCGAGGTCGTGCGCCTGTCGGACAACGCGCTCCTCACGCTGATCCGGAGGGAGTTTCGAGTCACGCCCGATGGACTGCTAGTGCACGTTGTCGTCGGTGACCCCGCTCAGCTGGACTCGGTGGCGCTCTACCGCCATCCGCAGGACATCGCCCTGCGCGCGCCGGCCCAGGCGACGATGGCCGACATGGCTTGGCTGGCCGGCGCGTGGAACGGGAAGCTCGTCGTCGATCGAGGAGCGTTGGAGCCCGCCGCTGGGCGGCGCGATGCTCGGCGTGTCGCGCACGGTCAAGGGCGGCTCGATGGTCGCCTTTGAGTACCTGCGCATCGTAGAGCGCGATGGCGGGTTGGTCTACATCGCACAGCCCGGCGGCGCTGCGCCGACCGAGTTCGTGCTCACCGATCTGGGCGCCACGGCCGCCGTGTTCGAGAATCCGCGCCACGACTCCCCGCAGTGCATCGCGTACGAACTCTCTGCCGAGGGTTTCCTGAGCGCCTCGATCGGCTTCATCAACGGCGGCCGCCCCCACCTCTTCGAGTTCACGCGCGAGGGCAACTGATAGGGAGGCCCTCACGTCAAGGAGGCGTAGGCAGGGCCGATCGGCGGCCCCGGAGTCTGGCGCGGACTTCAGCGCCGCGCAGCCGCGCCTTCCGCGGCGAGGAGCCCTTCGAGCGCGTGCTCACGCCGCCGCTCTGCCTCGCGCAGCGCACGCGAGAGACGGGCGGACCGCTGGCTGGCCGCCATCGCCTCCCGCAGGCGCACATCGATCGCCGCGAGCTCGCTCTCGCGAGCGGCGAGCTCGTCGGGCAGGCGCTCGAGGCGTGCCTCCGCCCAGGCGATCTGCTCGCCCAGCAGGATCTTCTGGGCGCTCGGCTGGGCGGTCGGACGGTTCCCGCCGCTCGCGGCCTCGACCACGGCGACCTCGTCGGGCAGCGCGCCGTGCTCTGCCACGAGGTCTTGGTGCTTGGTGCCGAGGAGCGCGTACTCGGCCCGCAACGTCGCCACGCCCGCCGCGAGAGCCTGTCGCTGCAGCGCGAGGTTCTGGGCGACAGCCTCGGAGGTCGCTCCCTCGCCGACGAGAAGGTCCTCCTGCCAGTCGATCTCGGCCGCTTCAAGCTGGGCGACGGCCTCCCGCCAGCGCTCGCGAGCGCGCGCCATGGACTCTCCCGGTTCCCGGGTTCGAGCGTCCTCGAGCGCCGCCACGCGCCCCTCAAGTGCCGCGACGCGAGCGGCGAGATCGGGCGTCGCACCGGACCGAGCGGAGGGAGCGTCTTGGGTCGGGGCGTCGATGTGGAACGGTTCCGCGACGGTACCGAAGGCGAGGAGGGCGAGACCGGGGAGAGTGAGACACTTCATGGGGCTGCGGGTTGCTGGGGGAGAGAGCGGCGGGTTCGAGGGTCCGCCCGACGGAGCTCGAAGCTCTCTTCCGGGGAAACCCCGCCCGCGGCTGCGGGTTGCGGGCTCTCGCCGAAAGCCGTCGAGGCGCGCCTCGGCCGCCGCGAGGGCTTCTGCGCGAGCATGGCCATTGCCGGCTGCCGGCCCCCAGTTCGCGGGGGCGTGCCGCCCTCCTCGGTAGGGGAGGCTCAACGGGCGACGTGGGTGCTCGGCAGGGGCAGGTCCAGAAAATGGACGTGGTCCAGCCCCAGGTCGAGTGTGGATGGCCGTGGGAGCCAACGCGGTCGCGGTACGGATGTTGCACGGCTTGTGGAGCTTTGGCCGTGACACGCCAGCCCTGCTCCACCTCGTCTCCTTGTCAGAGTCTGATCTCCATGAATATCTCCTCGTCACTGGCTCGAGCGGGCCTCGCGCTCGTTCTCTTCCACACCATCCCGACCGCCGACGCGCAGACGATCACGGATCTGCCTGACACACATGTGACGTTGAGCGGCCGATTGCGGATCCAGGGCTCGAGCTTTGGACAGGGTGGAACCGTGGCCATCAACGGAACTCAAGCGCTCACGACGGTCTGGCGTGACGACGAGGTACACGCCTACGTGCCGGAATCCACCGCCCTCGGTACCGCCCAGGTGCAACTCACGACAAGTTCGGGGTCGAGCAGCAACGTCGATACCTTGGAGGTGATCCCGCGGCAGGCGGATGGGCGCGTGAACTGGCGCTTCGCGGTCAGCTCCGTGCGGCCCAACGGGCAAGGCCCGGCGGTGGGGCCCGATGGTACGTTGTACGTGGACGACTCGGATGGCCGCCTGTACGCGTTGGCAGCCGACGGCGAGCTCTTGTGGATATTCGACGGCAATGCAGGTGCGCCTGGCGGCGGCCTCGAGGGACCGATCGACGTGTCCGCGGATGGCACGATCTACTACGCGACCAATCCCTTGGGGACGGAGATCCGAGTGCATGCCGTGAATCCGGACGGAACCGCCAGGTGGATGTTCTCGGAATTCTCGGTGTCCTACCGGATCATCGCGGGACCGAACATCGGCCCTGACGGCAACCTGTACCTGGTCTTCGATCGTGCGCACCTGGGGACCATGGGAGCCTGTTCGCTCGACCCGAACGGAGCGCTGCGCTGGTCGAACACGGGCAGTCCGGAGGTCAACGACACCGGCTCCCTCGGTCACCACATCGCCTTTAGTGCAAGCGCGTTCTACGTCGCTTTCAACGAGGGTCAAGTCCCCGGCGCCAATGACAACTACGTCTTCGGTTTCGGCTACGACGGGGTCCAGCAGTTCGCTGTTGCAGGTGCCTGGCAGAGGGGCCGTCCCCATGCCCGGGCCGACGGTTCCTTCGTCTTGCGATGGGGCCTGGACACGACCCTGCGCTCGCTGGACGCGGCTGGCAATGAACAGTGGACCTTCTCCGCTCCCGCCAATTTGACCGAACCTGTCGTGGGCCCGGACGGAGTGACTTACCATCAGGTCGGTGGTGGGCCCAAGCTGCACGCGATCGGTGCCGACGGTTCGATCCAGTGGACGGTCGTGGGCGCGCAGCTGGGTTGGATGAACTTCATGGGCGTTAGCCCCCAGGGCGGCCGTCTGCTCGACGGCGGGAGGGCGGGCCTGGGTCAACCGGGCTGGGTTCGAAGCTACTCCACGGCGAACGGTGACCTGGAGTGGAGCATCGATCTCCCCGAGGAAGACCCCGGTAGCGGACTCGCGGACCTGATCGTGCAGAGCGAGTGGGCCTTCAACGCCGACTCCTCGCGCGGCTATGCGATGGTGAATGCGTTGGTCTTTGATTCAGACGACAGCTATGGCTACCTCTACGCGCTCACGCTCGGTGATCCGGATCTCGGCTCGAACTACTGCACCGCCACAGCCAACTCGACCGGCAACATGGCGCTGATCCGCGCCCAGGGCAGCAGCGCCATCGCTGACCAGAACCTGACCCTGGTCACTGACGGCGTCGTCCCCGGGGTCCCGGGCCTGTACTTCTTCGGCCCGACCCAGATCCAGGTCGCCTTCGGCAACGGCTTCCGATGCGTCGGTGGTTCGACCACCCGCATCCAGCCCCCGGCCTTCGCCGATGGCATGGGCACCACCACCCACGTCCTCAGCTTCACGGCGCCCTACGCTAGCCACATCAACGCTGGCACGTTGAACTTCCAGTTGTGGTACCGCGACAACATGACCGGAGCCGGCTTCAACCTTTCGGACGGTTTCGCCATCGACTTCCATTGATCGATCCGCGAGTGGCTTCGACCGGTCCGGTTCCATCGATGAACTCGCTCTCGGTCGGCTCGTCAGCGTCGGCGAGCCGGTAGTTCGTGCTTCGGCCGCGGCCCGGCTCACCCGGTCGAGTCCTGGGTAGCCCGCCCGTCCGGCGGTCCGGTGATGCAGCCCGGCGAGGGCATGCTCTGCGACAGCCGGTCCCCAGTGCTCGAGCGCAGCGCGCCGGGGACGGCGAGCGCCCTACGAACAAGTGCGACTCGACTTACGCCCTTGGCCAGATGGCAGGCTCCCGGCCCATGGACGAGGATGCGAAGCAGGCAAGCAGAACTCAACATGCGCCAGGCCGAGTCCAGCTTCTTCAGGTTCATTCCATGGGATACCACGGCCGGTGCAAACTTGGCTGCATCCACAGTCGCTCCGAGTCGTTGCATGGAGACGAGGATCTCGAGGCGGACATGCCACTCGCCCGCCACAACGCGAACTTCCCCGGACAGGACAAGCTGATGGCCGTGCTTTCCGACGAGAACGATGACCTGTTTGCGGCCACCTACGACGGGACGAGCTGGGTGCTGACCAACGGTGGCGTCGCGCTGGACAGGTCAGCGCCGACGGCGACGACGCCGAGGACCTGCCCGGTTCGACCGATCTCACGAGCAGCGACCTGGAGCTCGGGGACGGAGATTCCAATGAGGCCCTCGGCATGCGCTTCGCCAACCTGCGTATCCCGCAAGGTGCGACGATCACCAGCGCCACGATCGAGTTCCAGGTGGACGAAGCCGATTCCGGTCCGACGAGCATCACGTTCGCAGGCGAGGCCATCGACGACGCACCGACCTTCACGACGGCCGACGGCAACATCACCGGTCGAGGCACGACGACGGCGACGGTGCCCTGGAGCAACATCCCGGCCTGGAGCACCCTCGGTGAAAAGAAGCTCAGTCCGGACCTCGCGACCATTCTGCAGGAGATCGTCGACCGGCCCGGCTGGGCCGCGGGCAATGCCGCGGTAATCATCGTAACTGGAACCGGATCGCGCGTCGCGGAGGCCTACGATGGCGAGCCGACTGGCGCGCCGCTGCTGCGCGTGACTTTCACTCCGTAGAACCCACCGGTTTTCGGGTTGCTTCGATTCCGATGCTCGGCGGACTCTTGATCTGCTTGCTGCCTGGTCTGTGCAGGACCGCTCAAGGTCCTGCTCGCGCATGAGCAGTGTCGGGCAGGCGAAGCGTGAATGTGCTCCCACGCCCGGGTCCTTCGCTGTGCGCGGTCAAGTTGCCGCCCATCTCGCCCACCGTGTTGGCGGAAAGGTGCAAGCCCAGGCCGCGACCGCCTGGCTTGGTGCTGTGTCCCAGGGCGAAGATACGTGTCAGGTCCTCGTGCTCGATGCCGACGCCATTGTCGGCGACCTTGATGGATAGACAGTCGTCGTTCGTTCGCTCTACATGCAGCGTCAGGCGCGGAGTGATCGCGTCGACGTGCATCAGCGCTTGCAGCGCGTTGCGCACGAGGTTGATGAGCACCTCCATCAGCTTGTGCCGGTCGACGAGGATCCGAAGGTGCGGATCGTAGTGGCGCTCGATCTCGATCTCCCCGAGGTCGAGCGATCTCTGGCAGAGCTCGATGGCCGCATCCATCTGCTGGCCGAGGTTCACCTGCTCGAGCAGGCCGACCCGCGAATCGGCGTTCTCCAGGGAGCTGATCAGGGCCATGATGTGCTCGACGCCCTCGGCTAGGGCGAGCACCTCCGAACCCGTCTTGGCAAATCCGGATTCGAGCTTCGGTACCAGGGCATCGAAGAACTCGATGAGGTGCTTGCCGCGCGGGTCGTCGGCGAGGTAGCGGTCGAGCTCGCCCTGATGTGTCTGGAGCTCGCGCAGGATCACGCCGAGGCTGTTCAGGTCATCTGTCTGCAGGCTCTTCCGTGCCATCTGGGCGGCAACGTTCACGCTGTTGAGCACATTGCCGACGTTGTGGATCACTCCCGCGGAGAGCTCGGACATGCCCGCCAGGCGAGCGCTGTCGACGACCGCGGCCCGAGACTTCGCCAGCTTCTCGAGCATGCCGTCGAACTCGTTGGCGAGCTGCCCGATCTCGTCCCGCCGGCGCAGGTCCAACCGGGCGTCCGTATCGTCGCTGCGGCCGATACCGACGACATGCGACGTCAAGCGACTGAGGGGGCCCGTGACGATCCGCTGCAAGAGCAACAGAATCATCAACGGAAACAGCACGGCCACGGCTGCCGCCGACAGGAACTCGTGGCGGCTGAGTTGGGCCCATAGTCCGTCGAACTGCCTTGGCGCGTCGAGTCGCAGGAGGAGCGCCGGGCTCTCTCCGAAGTCGTCCAATGCGACCCAGGCGCGTAGGCTTCCCCTGTCGGTCTGCTCGACCACGGGGCCAGCGTGTTCCGCCACCCGGCTCAAGATCGCCTCCTCATGTTCGGAGAGCAGGCCGCCGTGGACTTCGATCATTTCGACATCGAGATCGCTCTGAGCGCTCAGGTGCGCCACCATCTGCTGGTCGAGAAAGCGGCCAACGGCCAACCGGATCGGCGTTTGCGAGTGCCCCTCGGGCTCGCCCACGGACACGAGTATTGCACCTCGCTCGGTGAGCATGACCCCCCTCGGGAGATCGAGGTCATGATCCCAACCCCGTACCAGCGGGTGCGCCTGCGAGAGCCGCTCGTTGGGCAGGCTGCGTAGGTTCAGGGGTTCTCCGGTTTCAGGATCGCGGACCTCGTGAAGATACACCCGTCCCTGAGCATCGTAGGCGAGCATGACGTGCAGGCGCCCGATCGCGGCCACGAGGTTCAGGTCGGCGGTCGGGACCGCGCTTTCCCAACCTGCCGGACCTGCCAGGTGGGTCTCGAGGTCCTGACCGATGCGATCGAGGTCGGCGACCCAGCTCTCGAGACAATCGGCGACGAGCTCCAGTCGACTCTCCATGAGCACCAGGTCGCTTTCATCGAAGCGCCGCTCCAGAGCCAGTCGGTTGAGAGTGATGTCGAGCGTGATGAAGAGTATCACCGCCGTGAACAGCATCAGGGCGATCTTGCTGCGCAGGGACATGTCAGACGTCGCGAGAGCCGGCCACGCTACCAGCCCTTGGCTAGACTCTCAGCGCCCTGGAGACTGTCCGGATCCGCGCCCGCGAGCGCCTCCTGGCCATCCTCCGCACGCTGCTCTTCGCCCATGTTTCGAGCTCGTTGAAGAGCCACGTTGAGCAGGGTGCAGAACTCCTGCAGGTCATCGGTGGCCCGAAGCGTGCAGGGTTCGGGCCACTCGCCGCTCGCGATCTCCTGCAGGTGGCGTTCGAAGCGGAACAGGGGGCCGGCAACCCGAAAGGTGATTCGAATCCCGATCAGGAGCAACGCAGGCACGAGCAAGGCGAACGACAGCAGGAGGGTCTTTGCCAGGAGGTCCGGGAGGGCCTCGGCCAGGAGCGTTCCCCCGGAGGGCATCTCGGTTGCGAAGGTCATCAAGACCGCCCCGATCACGAGGGTCTGGGCCACGAGTCCCAACGCACACAGGCCGAAGAAGGCCCCAACCATGCGTAGCTGCAGTCGGGGCTTGATGAGCTTGATGCGTCGCTTGCGGTGCTGGGATTTCATCGTACGAGGGCCGAAAGTGTGCACGGAATGAATGGGATGTCGGCTAGCGCGGGAGCGCGACTCAAGTCGATTCCGGAGAGTTGTCTACCAACCCGCAGCGAACCACTCTTGGGAGTCTTCACCGTGGTCTTCCCCGGTGATGCGTCCGAGGGCGAGGAACGCAGCTCGTCGAATCTCGACGTCGGGATCCTCGAGGCACGCCAGGAGTGGGCGGACCGATAGAGGAGAACCCAGGTGTCCCAGGGCGGCGCACGTCAGAACCACCAGGTCGCGTTCATCGCGCTCGAGACCGCGCGACAGCCGCTCAGCGATGTCGTGCCGAAAGAAGCGCTGTTTCGAGAGCTCGAGGATGGCGCGCGAGGCCGCCGCAGGTTGTGCGTCGCTCACCTGGCGCAGTTTCTCCGCTGCCTCGGACCGCCACCATTCCTTGACGTTCGAATGCCAGCGCGCCCAGACCTCGGGGTCCTGGCGGAGAGTCTGACCCGTGATCTCGATCAACGCCTCGTAGGCACTCTCGCGGACGTTCTCGTCCGCATGGCGGAGGAACTCGATCAGGCCGGACACGGCCTCGGGATTCTCCAGTCGGCCGGCCGCGACGATTCCCTCGATGAGCATGGCCCGGTCACCCCGTTCCAGGCACTCGCTCGCGCGAGCGCGGACCTTCGGGTCGATCGGGTGTCGCACGACCCCGGCCACCTGACCGATCTCCGCCAGCACCAGAGCGTCCGCCGCGGGAACGCTGCCCAGGACGTCGGACAGGGCCTTCAGGGTCGGGTCCGATGGCCGCTCGCCCAAGGCGCCCAGGATGACCTGGAGCAGAGAGTGGTTGGCGCTGCGGTAGACCTCGGGAATCGAGTGCAGCGCATCCGGATCGCGGTCGAGGATCTCTCCCAGAGCACGGCCGAAGGCCTCGCGCAGGGGGTGCGGGACGCGCTTGTGCTCCTCCGGCACGCTCCACAGGAGCAGGGAGGGCAGATCCCGGGCGGACCCGCACGCGCCCAGAACGCCCAGCGCGGCACGGCGCTGGGAGGGGAGGGGGCCCACCTCGAGCATCTGCCCGAGAAAGGACTGCACGTCTGTCCAGGGCAAGCGACCCAGCGTTCCGAGCAGAGCCTCACGCTCCGCGCTAGTGAGCGTCTTGGTACTGTTGCCCCGCTCTCCAACGCGCACGTCGAAAACTCCGCGCTGGAGAATCGAGAACAGCTGTGGGATGCCGGGTGTGCCCTGTCGAGCCAAGCGCTCGGTGAGCTCGGCGCTGGTGGAGCCCTCCGTCCGAGCGTCGAGGAAGACCTGGGCCAGCTCGTCGGCACCGCGCTGGGCGGAGACCCCATCGGTCTGCTGGGACAACCACGAGGGGGAGGCGGCTGCCGACGTGCCTGCGAGGGCGAGGGCAGACAGGGCTAGCAAGGCCAGTCGTCGCTGCGGCGAGGGACGGGTCGAGCACACCTGGTCGGAGTGCCTAGGGGGATAGTGAGTTCTCGTCATGCTCAGCTTGTCCTGATCCACTTCGCCTTCAAGTTGCCCCGGCAGTTCCGTGGCATCGCCGCTCGTGTGAGCTTCCGTCTCTCGAGTCATCTTCCGCTCCCACCTGCCGCGATGTCGGCGAGCTGGAGTCTCGTCATCTCGAGGATGTCCCACTCATGCGGAATGGCGAGGATCGCTGACCATTCTTCCGCGGATAGGGGCAAGAAGTTGTTGTCGATGAGCGTGTCCACGAAGTTGGACCCACCTCTCGGAAGCCCCCTCTCGGTCCGCAGGTCGATCTTGTCTTGCACCGCGGAAC
>JAJFFA010000578.1 GCA_021776885.1 Planctomycetota bacterium | reverse complement strand
CTTGACCGTGGGCCAGTCCGTGAACTTCTGGGAGCGGAAGTGCGTCCCCTCGCTCGAGTGTCGGGTCACCCAACTGGTGACCGGGCAGGTGAGGTGTCATGTCACGGGCAGGAAGCCGACCACCAGCTCGGCGCGGCGCTCGCCCAGGAGCACCTCGAAGCGCTGGGCCAGTCGCTGCCAGCCGATGTTGAGCGTGACGTGGGAGAGGCTGACCAGGAGCAGCCAGACCAGGACGCCGCCGAAGATCTTGCGCTTCATCGAGCGCTTCCGGGCGAGCCGGGTCGGGGTGAACTCGGTCCGGGTGAACTCGATCCGGGTGAACTCGATCCGGGTGAGCTCGATCCGGGTGAGCTCGATCCGGGCACGGGGAAGGCCCGCGGTAGCGATCCGGCGGATCGCCCCCTCGGGCCTCTCGGAGCGGCGCGGCGGGACCTCGGGCCCCGGACCCTGACGCCACGCCGTGGGGGGATCGTGTTCAGGGTGCGGCGGCAGAAGATGTCGAGTTTGAACATGGGGTCGTCGGGTCGGGGCTGGCGCCGAAGAATACCACAGGCGCGCCCGGGGTACCCGATGGGGCGTAAGCCACTACATCGCAGTGACTTCCGGATATTCCGCCGGGTGGCGTGAAGGGCGGCAGGGGGACCGGGTATCAAAGTGATATCATTTCGATATTCGCGTCCCAATCCAAGCCATGACCAACAACACGCGCTCCGCTGAGCTTCCCATCGCCACCCTCTCCGGCTGGCTCGTCCTGCCCCTCTATCTGATCGTCCCGGTCTGCCTGGGCCTCTGGGGCTGGAAGACCCAGCCGGGCGAGGTCGTCGGGCCGCTCGTGATCATCCCGAGCGTGATCACGCTCTTCATCCTCGCCTTCGGGTTCTTCATCGTCGAGCCCAACATGGCCCGCGTGCTGGTCCTGTTCGGCAAGTACAAGGGCACGAACCGCACGGACGGCTTCCACTGGACCAACCCGTTCATGAAGAAGACCAAGGTCTCCCTGCGCGCCTTCAACATGGCGAGCAAGACGATCAAGGTGAACGACCTGCTCGGCAACCCGATCGAGGTGGGCGCCGTGGTCGTGTGGCAGGTGAAGGACACGGCCCAGGCGACGTTCGACGTCGACGACTACATGCACTACGTCGACGTGCAGATCGAGACCGCCGTGCGCCACATGGCCAAGAGCCACCCGTACGACGACTCGTCCGACGACGTCGCCTCGAACGAGATCACCCTGCGCGGCGACTCCGAGACCGTGGCCGAGGAGCTCACGGCCGAGCTGCAAAAGCGCCTGATCCGCGCCGGTATCCACGTCATCGAAGCGCGCCTGACCCACCTGGCCTACGCCCAGGAGATCGCCGCGGCGATGCTCCAGCGCCAGCAGGCGTCGGCGGTGATCGCGGCCCGACGACTGATCGTCGACGGTGCGGTGGGCATGGTCGAGCACGCCCTCGACGACCTCTCGAAGAAGCACATCGTCGAGCTCGATGACGATCGCCGAGCCACGATGGTCGGCAACCTGCTCGTGGTGCTCTGCAGCCACTCGGCTCCGCAGCCCGTGCTCAACACCGGCACCCTCTACAACTGACGTGGCTGCCGACAAGAAGGACGAGGCGGAGAGCGCGGACAGCCCGCGCTCCCGCGGCTCCCCGCGCAAGGGCTTCCTCCTGCGCCTCTCCCCCGCCATGCACGCCGACCTGCGGCGCTGGGCGAACCAGGAGATGCGCAGCCTGAACGGGCACATCGAGTACCTCCTGGCCCAGGCGCTGAAGCGCCGCAAGCGCAAGGACGAGTCGTGAACGCCGCCGGTCCGGATCCTCCGGGCCGGCGACTGGCGTCAGGGACACCAGCCCTCCTCGCAGGCGCACTCCGCTGCCGCGGCTACAGCGCCAGCTCGGCCAGGCGCGTCGCCAGGGCGGGTCCGACGCCGCCGTCCTCGTGCTTGAAGAAGACGAAGGCGCGCTCCCAGCCCGTGGCCTCGAGGCGCTCGAGCCAGGAGGCCAGGCTGGCCTCGTCGTAGTCCGGGCGGCGCAGGCGCAGGTAGCCCCAGGTCTGGCCGCCGACCAGGCGCGTCTCGACCTCCGGCTGGCCCTCGTCCGGGGCGTTGTCGGCCACGCACCAGGCCAGGTCGCGGGAGCGCAGCAGGTCGAGGGCCTCGTCGTCCTCGCTCCAGCTCGCGTGGCGGAACTCGAAGGTCGCGGGCAAGTCGGCGGGCAAGAGCTCGAGGAAGCTCGAGAGGCGCGCCATGTCCTTCTTCATGTTCGGCGGGAGCTGGAACAGGACCACCCCCAGGCGCTCCCCCAGGACCCGGGTCTGCTCCAAGAGGTACGCCACCTCGTCGTCGGCGTTGGCCAGGCGCCGGCGGTGGGTGATGCGCATGGGCGCCTTGATCGAGAAGCGGAAGCCCGCCGGCACCTCCTCGAGCCAGCCCTCGAACATGCTGCTCTTGGGCATGCGGTAGAAGGTGTTGTTGATCTCCACCGCGCCGAGGTGCTCGGCGTAATAGGAGAGGAAGCGCTTCTGCGCCAGGTCCTCCGGGTAGAAGGACCCCTTCCATTCCTTGTAGCTGAAGCCACTGGTTCCGGTGAGGAGCTGCACCGGAATGAGCTTAGCCGATGGGGGGTCAGCGCGCCGCCAGGCGACGCACCGGACCGGGCAGGTTCGCGAGCCAGGCCTCGGTCACGCGCGTGGCGTCGAGGGAGAGGGCCACGATCTCCGCCTGCAGCGGCGCATCGAGGGCGTTGCGCAGGGCGTCGCGCGAGGTCGCCATCCAGGGCTGCGCGCGGGCCGGGCTGAGGCTCGAGAGCAGCAGCGGCGCGTCGATGTTCACCTCGGGAGTCCGGCGCTGCAGCGAGAGCGCCAGCAGCCCGAGCAGCCCGGCCGCGCAGGCCGCGGTGATCCAGCGCGGGTGGTCCAGGAGCGCCGGACGGAGCGCCGGACGGAGTGCCGGCGCGAGGACCGGGGCCGGAGCAGCCGCCAGGGCGGCGCGCAGGCGGCCGCGCAGCTCCGCGCCAGGCTCGACCCGGAAGGCCGCAGCGTCGCCGCGCAGGCGCGCCTCGAGGGCGTCGTGTACTTCGTGCTGCTGGCTCATCGTCCGCTTTCTATTCTAGCCGCCCGGCTAGCCGCCCGGGGCTTCCCGTGATCCAGGCTTCGGCCATTCGAGCCCGCGGCCTCGATCGACCCGGCCCTGGGGTTCAGGTGCTCGGCCAGTCGCTCCCGGGCCCGGAACAGGATCACGCGCACCGTGGCGGGCTTCTTGTCGAGTACCTCGGCCAGCTCGGCGATGTCGAGCCCCTCGCCGTAGCGCAACCACAGGGCGGTGCGCTGGTCGACGCTGAGCTCCGCCTGGGCCACGCGCCAGACGTTGTCCCGCTGCTCCTTTCCGCTGGCCAGGAGCGCAGGGTCCGCCCCCACCGCCCGACTGCGGCCCTCGTCTTCGGAGGGCACGGCCTCGAGGGCCTCACCCCCCAGAGTGCTGACGCGCTGACGGCGCAGGGCGCTGATCGAGATGCGCGTCGCCAAGGTGAAGAGCCAGGTGGCGAAGGAGCGCGCCGGGTCGTAGCGGCCGAGGTGCTCCCAGGCGCGCAGGAACGTCTCCTGGCACAGCTCTT
>JAJFFA010000577.1 GCA_021776885.1 Planctomycetota bacterium | reverse complement strand
TCCGGTCCAGGGCGACGCGATGCAGGCCATCCTCGAGCGCGCGACCCAGGCCATCGAGCGCGCCGACGGAGTGGTCCTGTCCGACTACGGCAAGGGCGCCCTGGCCCCCGAGGTGATCGAGTGCGTCATGTCCCTGGCCCGCGCCAAGGGCATCCCCGTGGTGGTCGACCCGAAGGGCACGGACTACGCGCGCTACCGCGGCGCGACGGCGATCACGCCCAACCGCAAGGAGGCCGAGGTGGCCCTGGGTCGCAAGCTGGCCTCCCTCGACGACGTACCCGCGGGCGCCGAGGAGCTGATCCGCCTGGCCGACCTGGCCTCGATCCTGATCACCCTCGGCCCGGAGGGCATCTACTGGCGCACGCGCGAGGGCCAGAGCGGGCGCGTCCCGGCCCAGGCGCGGGCGGTGTTCGACGTGGTCGGTGCGGGGGACACGGTGGCGGCGCACCTGGCGCTCTACCTGGCCCACGGCCACGACCTCGAGGTCGCCACCACCCTCGCCAACTACGCGGCGGGCATCGTGGTCGGCCGCCTGGGGACCAGCTCGGTGACCCGCGAGGAGCTTGCCGCGGCCCTGGACGCCGCCTCCCTCGGGCACCACGAGGCGGGCAAGGTGCTCGACGCCACGACCCTCGACGGGGTGCTGGCCGAGTGGCGCAGCGAGGGCAAGAGCATCGTCATGACCAACGGCTGCTTCGACGTGCTGCACGTCGGGCACGTCGACTACCTGCGCTTCGCGCGCTCGAAGGGCGACGCCCTGATCGTGGCCGTGAACGACGACGCCAGCGTCAAGCGCCTCAAGGGCGAGGGCCGGCCGGTCAACCCCTGCGGCGATCGCCTGGCCGTGCTGGCGGCGCTCGAGATGGTGGACGCGGTGCTCTCCTTCGGCGAGGACACGCCCGAAGAGGTCATCCGGCGCGTCACCCCCGCCGTGCTGGTCAAGGGTGAGGACTGGCGCGACAAGGGCGTGGTTGGACGCGAGTGGGTCGAGGCCAACGGTGGGCAGGTGGTGCTGGCGCCCCTGGTGCCGGGGCGCTCGACGACCTCGATCCTGGAGCGCGCTCGTAACCTGTCCGAGAACGCCAAGTCCGGAAGCGCGGAGTAGCTAGCAGCCCATTGAAGAGGTCATCCAGCGCCATGACGACGTCCTCCACTCCGGTGCGGCACCACAAGGCCTCGCCGAATCTACGAATTCGCCTGCGTCTTCAGGCACCACACCGAAGCGGATGCCATCGCCCTGGCATCCGGAGCACTTCTTCAACGGGCTGCTAGAGCCATGCGCGTCCTCTTCGTCTACCCGAACCTCTACACCCAGATGGGGTTCAACCACGGCCTGGCCTCGCTCTCAGCCGTGCTGCGCGAAGCCGGGCACGAGACGCGGCTGGTCAACCTGAACGAGAAGCTGCCGCCGGTCCCGACGCCGGACGAGATCCGCGCCCTGGTGCGCGACTGGTCCCCGGGCCTGATCGGCTTCTCGTGCCTGACGATGCAGTACGAGGCGGCCCTGGAGCTGGCGCGCGAGCTGCGCGCCTGGGCCGCAGAGCAGGGCTTCGAGCTGCCGCCCATGATCGTCGGCGGAATCCACCCCACGATGGTGCCCGAGGAGGTCATGGCCGACGGCGTCTGGGACCACGTCGGCGCAGGCGAGTGCGAGGACGCCCTGTGCGAGCTGGTGCGCCGCTGCGAGGCGGGGGAGCGCCCCGACGACGTCCCGAACTTCCTGTCCTGGCCCGGCGGGCGTCGGCCCGCGGGGGCAGACGCCGGGGGCGTCGACAAGCAGCTCTGGAAGCGCAACCCCGTGGGCCCCTTCCCCGACCTGGTCGAGCTGCCCGAGCCGGACTACGCCCTTTTCGACACGGCGCGCATCACCGAGCAGAAGCACGGCTGGTTCGGGCTGATGACCAGCCGCGGCTGCCCCTACCGCTGCACCTACTGCCTGAACCACAAGGTCGTCGACCTCTACAAGCAGGACCTGGGCAAGAGCACCGCCGGCATCGGCTTCTTCCGCTACCGCCCGGCGGACAAGATGATCGCGGAGATCCGCGGCGTGCTCGAGCGCTACCCCGCCGCCTCGACCTTCATCCTGGACGACGACCTGTTCACGATGAACCCCGAGCACGCGATCGAGTTCTGCGACGCCTACGCGGCCTCCGGCATCGACGTGCCCTTCGTGGTCAACAGCCACGTCAAGCGCCTCGACCCGCGGGTGGCCGAGGCCCTCTCGCGGGCGGGTTGCCGCATCCTCAAGCTGGGCATCGAGGCTGGCAGCCAGCGCGTGCGCACGCGGGTCTTGAAACGCCACATGACCCACCAGGACATCCTCGACACCGTCGAGTCCGCGGAGGAGTGGGGGCTGCACACCTCGGGCTTCGTGATGGTCGGGCTGCCCGGGGAGACCCACGACGAGCGCCTGGAGACCGTCGAGGTCCTGGCCGAGACGCGCATCGGTCGCTTCCGCACGTCGTTCTTCTATCCCTTCCCCGGTACCGAGGGGCACGAGCTGGCGGTGGCCGCGGGCCTGGTGCCGCGCGACCTCAGCCGCGCCCGGGCCTCGAGCTTCACCGACGGCAGCATCCTCGACTTCGGCGCAGAGGAGGACCTGTTCATCGACAAGCTCGGCGTGTGCATGCCCTGGCTGGTGAACGCGCGCCTCGACGCGTACCACGACGCCCCGGCGGCGAAGCGCTACCAGCCCCTGGCCCAGCGCGTGCTCGACATGGACGCCGACGCCTGGCGTGCCTTCCGTCCCGAGGTGCGCGCCATCGACGCGCGCCTCTCCGCCGAGAGCGTCGCCGCCGACGAGTTGCACTACGCCATCCGCTACAACGCGTTCATGGGCGTGCGCTCGGACTTCTTCCTGGCGGAAGAGGCGGGCATCGAGTGGAGCACGGCCGCCGCCGGTCCGGAGGGGGACCGACGCCGCGCGTCCCTGGCGGCAGCCGCCTCGGAGGTCTCGTGAGCGAGGCGCCGGAGCTGCCCGAGTTCGACGGTCTGCGCGTGGCCGTGGTCGGAGACCTGGTCGCGGACCACGACCTCTTCGCCCGGCCGCGGCGCCTCTCGCGCGAGGCTCCGGTGCTGGTCCTGCGCCACGAGCGTGATGAGATCGGTCCCGGTGGCGCTGCCAACGTGGCCCAGAACCTGGCTGCCCTGGGCGCCCTCGTGCGCGTCTTCGGCGTGCTCGGCAAGGACGCCGGCGGGCGCGAAGTGCGCCACGCCCTGGAGCAGGGCGGGGTCGACACGGCCGACCTCGAGCTGGTCGCGGGCTGGAGCACGCCGACCAAGACCCGCGTGCTGGCCGCCGAGCCGCGCCGCAGCCGGCAGCAGATCCTGCGCATCGACCGCGAGCCGGCCGGGCCGGCACCGGCCGCGACGCGCCAGCGCATCGCCGACCGGCTCCTGTCCCAGGTGACCCAGCTCGACGCGCTCCTGGTCGCCGACTACGACTACGGCATGGCCAGCGGGGACGTGTGCGCCGCGGTCAAGGCGGCGGCCCAGGCCGGCGCGACCGTGGTGCTCGACC
>JAJFFA010000576.1 GCA_021776885.1 Planctomycetota bacterium | reverse complement strand
AAGGCGACGATGAGTACGGCCTGGACGAGCTGCGCCTGCGCGTCTCGTTGCAGGGCGGCAGCGACCCGAAGGCCTTCGAGGCCGACATCTGCGCCAAGATCCTGGAGGCGACCGAGGTCTCGATCAACCGCGTCGACGTTCACACCACACGGGAAATGCTCGACTTCCTCGGCATGGAGACCGAGATGAAGGAAAAGCGTTTCCTCGACCAGCGCTCCTGAGGATCAAGGCAGACATGTACGCGTTCCGTCCCGAGAAACGAATCGTCCTCGCCGCGGGCCTGCGCTCGCCCTTCGTCCGCGCGGGCGGCGCCTACGCCAAGGAGGACGCCGCACACCTGGGCGCCGCCACGGCGCGCGAGCTCCTCGCCCGCACCGGCCTCGACCCGGCCGAGCTCGACGAGGTGATCGTCGGCTGCGTCGGACCGCCCCACGACCAGGCCAACGTGGGCCGCGTCCTGGCCCTGCGCGCGGGCGTCCCCCAGGACGTCCCGGCCCGCACGGTGGCGCGCAACTGCGCCAGCGGCATGGAGGCCGTGACCCAGGCCGCGACCCTGATCGAGGCCGGGGTGGGCGAGCTGTACCTCGCCGTGGGCGTCGAGTTGATGAGCGCCTACCCGCTGATCGTCGGGCGCAAGATGACGCGGCTCTTCGCGCAGCTCGCGCGCGCCCGCAGCCTGCCCGCGAAGCTCGCGGCCATGGCCTCCTTCCGGCCCTCCTTCCTGGCACCCCGCGTGGCCCTGATGGAGGGTCTGACCGACCCGACCTGCGGCATGATCATGGGCAAGACCGCCGAGCGCATCGCGCGCGACTTCGAGATCGACCGCGAGGAAGCGGACACCTACGCCATGCACAGCCACCAGCGCGCCGAGAAGGCGCGGGACGCCGGACGCTTCGCGCGCGAGATCGCGCCGCACATGCCCCTGGGCGCCAAGGCGCGCCTGGAGCACGACGACGGCATCCGCGACGGCCAGTCGATGGAGGCCCTGGGCAAGCTGCGCCCCTACTTCGAGAAGCCCGACGGCATCGTCACCGTGGGCAACGCCTGCGGCATCAGCGATGGCGCGGTGGCCCTGGTGGTCACCAGCGAGGAGCGCGCGAAGAGCCTGGGGCTGACTCCCCTGGCGCGCATCCGCTCCTGGTCCTGGGCCGGTCTCGACCCAACCCGCATGGGCCTGGGCCCGGTCTTCGCCAGCGCCGGCGCCCTGGACGCGGCCGGCACGCGCCTGGAGGACATGGCCACAATCGAGCTCAACGAGGCCTTCGCGGCCCAGGTCATCGCCTGCAAGCGCGCCTTCGCGAGCGCGGACTTCGCCAAGCAGCACCTGCAGCGCGACACGCCCCTCGGCAAGCTCGACCTCTCGCGCACCAACGTCAACGGCGGCGCCATCGCCCTGGGGCACCCGGTCGGTGCGACGGGCGCACGCTTGCTCCTGACCACGGCCCACCAGCTGGCCCAAGAGGACGCCGAGCTGGGCCTCGCGACCCTCTGCATCGGCGGTGGGCAGGGCGGCGCGGTCGTGCTCGAAAGGAGCGCGGCGTGATCGACATCGAAGGACTGCCCGCCCCCGATGACGCGCCCGAGGTCGGCAAGTGCGTGCGCATCGAGCGCCCGGAGCCCGGCCTCGTGGTCCTGGTCCTCGACCCGCCGCACCGCAAGGCGGTGGTGCTCGACATGCCGCTGATGCGCGACCTGGACCTGGCCCTGGAGGAGCTCGAGCGCGACGGCGGCGTGCGCGGGATCGTGATCACGGGCAAGGAGCCCCTGCACTTCGCCTTCGGCGCGGATCTCGACGCCCTCGAGTCGGTCACCGATCCGCGCCTGGTCGAGCGCGTGGTCGACGTCGGCCACCAGGCCTTCGGGCGCCTGTCGCGCATGCGCGCCCTGACCGTGGCCGCCATCGGCGGGCCGGTCCCCGGCGGCGCCTGCGAGCTGGCCCTGGCCTGCGACCGCATCGTCCTGGCCAACAGCCCCAAGTCGAAGATCGGTCTACCCGAGACCCAGCTGGGCATCATCCCCGCCTGGGGCGGCGCCCACCGTCTGCCGCGGCGCGTCGGCATCGTCGCCGGCCTCGAGGCGATCCTGAAGGGGCGCCTCTTCGACGCGCGCCGCGCCAAGAAGATGGGCCTGGTCGACCGCCTGACCGAGCCCGAGTTCCTGGCGCGCATCGCCGCCGACGTGGCCCTGGGCCGCGACCGCTCGAAGCGCGCGTCCCGCGGCTGGAAGAAGTGGCTGGTCGACAAGAACCCGCTGGCCGCGGCGATCGTCACGCGCCAGGCGCGCAAGACCGTCATGGCCCAGACCCGCGGCAAGTACCCCGCGGTGCTGGAGATGGTCGAGATCGTGCCCCGCGCCCCGCGCGTGTCGATGAAGGACGCGGCGCGCATCGAGGCGGCCATCGCCAGCCGCGTGGCCACCGGCCCGGTGGCCAAGAGCCTGATCGGCATCTTCCGCGCCTCGGAAGCCGCCAAGAAGCTGGGCCGCACGCCGGACGGCAAGCGTCCGCGCCCGATCGAGCACGGCGCCGTGATCGGCGCCGGCGTCATGGGCGGCGCCATCGCCAGTGTCATGGCCGAGCGCGGCGTCGCCACGCGTCTCGGCGACCTGGACGCCGCGACCCTCTCGCGCTCCCTGGCGGAGCACCAGAAGGAGATCGAGAAGAAGCGCAAGCGCCGGCGCCTCGAGCCGCACCTCGCGGACGCCGCCCTCGACCGCCTCGACGGCACCACCGCCCCCATCGCAGAGGGCGGCTACGCCCGGGCGCAGATCGTGATCGAGGCCGTGGCCGAACGCCTGGACGTCAAGCGCGCCGTCTTCGGCGAGCTGGCCAAGGTCGTGGCACACGACGCGCTCCTGGCCACGAACACCTCGTCCCTGTCGGTGGCGGAGATCGCCGAGGGCCTGCCCCACCCCGAACGCGTCGTGGGCCTCCACTTCTTCAACCCGGTGCGCAAGATGCCCCTGGTCGAGGTCGTCCGCGGCCCGGCCACCTCGGACGAGGCTGTGGCCTCGGCCGCCGCTCTGGCCCTGGCCCTGGGCAAGACGCCGGTGATCGTGAAGGACGTCGCGGGCTTCCTCGTGAACCGCGTCCTCGGCCCCTACCTCGACGAGGCCCTGCGCCTGTTCGACGCGGGCGTCGAGCCCGAGAAGCTGGACCGCGCCCTGCTCGAGTTCGGCATGCCCATGGGCCCTCTGCGGCTCCTGGACGAGGTCGGCTTCGACATCGCCAAGCACGCCGCGGCCTCCCTGTTCGAGGCCTACGGCGAGCGCATGACCCCCTGCAACGTGCTCGACTCCTTCGTCGACACGGGCCGCCTGGGCCGCAAGACGGGCAAGGGCTTCTACGTCCACGACGGCAAGTCGAAGGAGCCCGCCCTGGCGGACGACCTCGGCGCCCGGCGCTCCTCGACGCGCCTGGCCGGCATGACCGAGGCCGAGATCGCCGAGCGCTGCGTCCTGGCCATGGGCAACGAGGCCCTGCGCTGTCTCGACGAGGGCGTGGTCGCGGGCAAGGCCGAGCTCGACCTGGCGAGTGTCTTCGGGACGGGCTTTGCGCCGTTCCGAGGAGGGTTGGCGCGCTATCTGGACTCGATCGGAGAGCAGGAGCTGGTGCGCAGGTTGAAGGCGATCGGAGCGGCGCCGGATGTGAAGGAGAGGAAGGGGAAGGGGCGGTTCGAGGTGCGGGAGAAGAGAAGTGAAGTGGGAAGTGGAGCGGGTTCCTGAGTGAGGGCGGTGAGGTGAGCGCGGGGGGAGGACCGGAGCGTTTGCCTTCGTTCCGACCGGTCGGCATTCGCCTCGCCGTGGCGGGCTTCGCCCGCTTCCGGCTCGAGATGGGGTATGGGGCGGTGACGCGAGGGTGGTGACGTTATCTGCCGTTTAACGCGCGGCTGCGCCGCTGGGGGAAAGGCTCGGCTACGCCTCGCTTCCCCCGAACGGCGCTTCGCGCCGGGGCCGAGCTGCGCTCGGCAGGGTCAGGTCGGTTCGGGCAGCTGGAACGCGGGCGTTGTTGGACGACTGCGTGTTCGCCGGCTAGCTCGTTGCGCTGGTCCAGCGCATCGTGGGGCGCGTGTCGTTCGCTCGGGCACGCCATTACCGAACCAGGTTCACAACCACACACCTGGCAGGGAAGACGCCGAGAAGCGCTGTAACCGTCCGGCCAGGTGTGTGGTTGTGAACCTGGTTCG
>JAJFFA010000575.1 GCA_021776885.1 Planctomycetota bacterium | reverse complement strand
GCAGCAGGCTGACCTCCGAGGCCGACCCACGGGCCGCCTCGAAGGCGGGCAGCCGCGGCGCGGCGCAGGCCCCCGCAAGCAGGGACAGAAGCAGAGCCGGGACGAGCACGGGATGGCGCATCGGGGCGGAGTCTACGCCCTGTCCTGGTCGCCGTCGGCCCCTTCCCAGAAAGGAAAGAAGTTGCCCCACTGGAAGGGGTTGGCGCGCAGGTGGCCCTCGAGTCGGGCGGCGAAGGCCGCGCTCCAGCGCTCGAGGTCGGCCTGCCTTCCCGCGC
The DNA here is from genome assembly GCA_021776885.1 of Planctomycetota bacterium. Classification (GTDB taxonomy): domain Bacteria; phylum Planctomycetota; class UBA1135; order UBA1135; genus JAJFFA01. The sequence continues at coordinate 3,103 of JAJFFA010000575.1, read as the reverse complement.
GGCTCGTGAAGACGAAGGGCTCGCTTGGGTGGGCCTCGAGCCGGTAGGCGCGCGAGCCCGTGCGCAGGGCGAAGACGTGCAGCAGGGGCGCGCCGCTGGTGGCGGCCATCACGTAGGGCGAGACGGGGAAGGGGGCCGGAGCGCCGAGGAAGTCGACCCGCGCGGCGCGGCCCTTGAAGACGCGGTCGCCCATCATGCCGACGATCTCGCCGCGGCGCAGGGCGGCCAGGATGCCGGCGGCGGAGGCGGGCGAGCCGTCGGTGTAGAGCACGCTGAACGAGCGCCCCGCCGAGAGCCGGTCGAGGGTGCGGCGCATGGCCGGCGAGACGCCGTCGAACATGACCAGGGTGACCGGGGTGCCGAGGCGCTCGAGCAGCTGCCCCATGACCTCCCAGTTGCCGATGTGGGCGGTGACGAGCAGGGCGCCGCGGCCCTGGGCCAGGGCGCGCTCGATCTCCTCCTCGCCCTCGAACTCGAAGCGGAAGCGCTGCCCGCAGCCGTTGAGGATCGCGATGCGATCCAGCAGCAGGGTGCCGAAGAGGGCGAAGTGGCGGCGCACGAAGCGCAGCCGGCGCCAGGTGCTGCCGCCGCGGCCCAGGCGCTCGGCCAGGTCGCTCGACACGCGCCGGCCGCGGGGCTCGAAGGCGAGGAACCACAGGCTGATGCAGAACACCAGGGGCGGCGTCAGGGCCAGGCCGCCGCAGCGCACCAGCCAGACGAAGAAGAGGTTCCCGAGGTGCCCGCCGCGGGTCTCCCCGGTCCAGCTCCGGCCTGCGCTCTCGCTCAACGCCCGTCCTGCGCTTCGGCCGCGCGCGCTCTGTGGCGCAGGTCTTCGAGCTCGAGGGCGCAGGGGTCCGTGAGGTCGAAGTAGGCGTCCGTCAGCTCGACCCCGCGCAGGGGCACAGCGAAGTTCATGGTCGTGTGGTCGCCGCCGCGCTCGCGCACGACGACGCGCCGCACGCAGTCGAGCTCGGGCGAGAGGCTGACCTCGAGGGCGGCGACCGTCTTGGCCACGCGCTCGTCGGCCGGCTCGAGCAGCACCAGGGGCGTGGGCTCGCGCGCGACGCGCATGCGGAAGGCGCGCCCGCCGGCGCCGAAGTCGCCGCGGAACCAGCCCCGGATCTGGCCCATGACCACCAAGAGCGGATCCTTGCCGCGCCCCAGGTCCAGGGCGCGCCGTTCGCCGCCCGAGAACTCGAACTTGGAGACGTCGTCCCCGGCCACCACGAAGAGCGACTGGAACGGCTCGGTCACCTCCCAGCGCAGGGCATCGGGGGCCTGGAACAGGATCACGCCGCTGCTGCGCACGCTGTCCTCGAAGAGGGTCAGCACCTTGATCTGCTCGAACTCCGCCACCACGCTCTCGAGCTCGGTCATCTTCTCCTCGACCTCCGCCAGAAACGCCTCCTGCGCGGCGCCTGCGAGGAAGACGGGGGGCGGGGCGTCCTGCGCCTGGGGCGTGGGGACGAGGAGCGGGGCGCAGGCGAGCAGCCCGGGCAGAGAGGTGAGCGGCTTCATGGCGGCGCTCAACCTACCAGGCGGCCGCGCCTCAGTTGAGGAAGCACTCCAGGCGGCGGAAGTGATCCCCATCCAGGCCGCGTCCGAACGCTGACCTCGCAGCATCCGGAATCGGCTGATCAAGCCCCTAGCAGGCCGTTGAAGAAGTCATCCGGCGCCATGACGATGTCCTCCACTCCGGTGCGGCACCTGAAAGCCTCGCCGAATCTGCGGATTCGCCTGCGTTTCCAGGCACCACACCGAAGCGCATGCCATCGCCCTGGCATCCGGAGCACTTCTTCAACAGCCTGCTAGTCGACGGGTAGCCTGATCCACCATGATCGACCTGCGACCGATCCGAGACAGCGACGTTCCGCGGGTCGACGCGCTCTTCCGTGAGGCCTTCGAGCTCGGGGCAGGGCCGCGACTCGAGTTCGTCGCCAACCTGAGCCGTACCGACCCGGAGGGGTGCCTGGTGGTCGAGGTCGGTGGAGAGGTCGTCGGCTACGCCATCTCCCATCGCAGCGGGTCCGTGGGCTATATCGGCAACCTGGCCGTCGCCGCCGATCGCCGCCGCGAGGGCCTTGGCAAGGCGCTGACCCTGGCCGTGCGGGACCACTTGGCCGAGCGCTGCGATGTCGTCGGGCTTGCGGTGGACGCGAACAACGGCCGAAACATTGGCCTCTACGCCTCGTGTGGATTCGTGGCCACCCTGCCGAGTTGCCACATGTTCAAGCGACGTGCCGACGGAGTCGCCACCGAGGTCCCCGAAACCGTCTCGACGGCGCGGGAACTGGGCTCCGGCCTCGACGGAGCGATTGACCGGATCGGCTCCTGGTCGACTCGAGTGCTTCCGGGGCTCGACCTCACCCGCGATCTGAGGTTCTTCGCCGAGACGTACCCGGACCGGCTTTGGCTGGCGATGGAGGGCGGCGAACCCAGGGGCTTCCTCGCCCAGCACGAGCACTTCCGCAGCGACCCCTGGGGTGCGATGGAGCCCCGGTTCGGCGACCACGCGCTTCTGAACGACCTGATCGATGCCATGGAAACGAGCACGCCGGATGAGCTTCTGTGGATGCACGTCCAGACCAACTTCCGACGACTGCCGAAGCTCCTCGCAGAGCGTGGCTACCGGGTCAGTGGTCACCGCACGTGCATGGTCCTCGAGTCCAGCGCGGGCGCCTGGCCCGCGGAGTCGGATTCGCTCTTCGTACGACCCTGGTGGACGTGACGCGATACGAGAACGCTACGCGGGTTCCGATACCTTGTGCGCCTGCAGCGGAGTGCAGCTCAGCACCAGGTTCGACAGGAGGCCCAGGTCGGGGTGGGTGCTCACGATCTCGAAGCCGCTGGACTCGAGCCGCTCGCGCCAGGCCTCCTCGGTCAGGAAGTGCATGCCGCCGGGGGTGTGGGTGAAGCCGGTGATTCGCGCCAGTCCCTCGCTCCAGTGCACCAGCCAGTTGCCGCGGCCCGCGTCGCCGCAGCCGTCGCGGAAGACGAGGCGGCCGTCCGGCGCGGTCAGGGCGCGCGCCTTGGCACAGATCGCGCGCTGCTCTTCGTCGCCCCAGTAGTGCAGCACGTCGACCAGGAGGACGCAGGCGTAGGG
>JAJFFA010000574.1 GCA_021776885.1 Planctomycetota bacterium | reverse complement strand
TCGATGAAGGCGCCGAAGTCACGCACGCTGCGCACGGTGCCGGTGTAGCGGGAGCCGATCTTGGGCGTCTCGCACATGGCCTGGATGGCCTGCACGCAGGCCTTGACCGAGTCCGAGTTGACGCCGAAGACCTGCACGTTGCCCGCGTCGTCGAGGATCGAGACGCGCACCTGGTACTGCTCCTGCATGGCCTTGATGTTGCGACCCCCCGGACCGATCAGGAACCCGATCTTCTCCGCGGGGATGCTCAGCTTCTCCATGCGCGGAGCGTGGTCGGAGATCGTGGCCGCGGGTTGCGGCACGGCCTCCAGCATCGTGCGCAGGATGTGGATGCGGCCGGCACGGGCCTGACCCAGGGCGCTGGCCAGGAGCTCACGCGAGACGCCCTTGATCTTGATGTCCATCTGCAGCGCGGTGATCCCCACGCCGGAGCCGGCCACCTTGAAGTCCATGTCGCCGCTGTGGTCCTCGGAGCCGAGGATGTCGGACAGGATGGCGGTCTTGCCGTCCTCCTGAACGAGCCCCATGGCGATGCCCGCGATCGGCTGAGCCAGGGGCACGCCGGCGAGCATCATCGAGAGGCAACCGCCGCACACGCTGGCCATCGACGACGAGCCGTTCGACTCCATGATGTCGGACACGATTCGGATCGTGTACATGAAGTTGTCACGCGGCGGGATGACCGGCATGAGCGAGCGCTCGGCCAGCATGCCGTGCCCGATCTCGCGCCGACCCGGCCCCATGATGCGCCGCGTCTCCCCCACCGAGTAAGGCGGGACGTTGTAGTGCAGGTAGAAGTTCTTGCGGTACTCCTTCTCGATGCCGTCGATGATCTGCTCGTCCTCGGGGGTGCCGAGGGTGGTGCTGACCAGCGCCTGGGTTTCGCCGCGGGTGAACAGCACGGAGCCGTGCTGGCGCGGGATGAAGTTCGGCACGATCGTGATCTCGCGGATCTCGTCGTAGGCGCGGCCATCGACGCGCTTGCCCGTCAGGATCACCTGGCGCTCGACCTTCTTCTTGAGGTCGCCGAAGAAGCCTTTCACCACCTTGACCGTCGCGGCGCGCTCGCGGTCGTCCGCGATCTGTCCGGTCAGCGTGTCGACGCAGTTGCTCTTGACCTCGTCCATCGCCGCCGAGCGCTCGAACTTGCCCTCGGTCGTGATGGCCTTGGTGAGCGGGTCTGACCAGTCGAAGACGCGGTCGCGCAGGGCCTCGTCGACGGACGGGGGGACGAACTCCATCTGCGGCTTGCCCGCCTGTGCGGTCAGCTCGTCGATCAGGTCCACGATCTTCAGGATCTCGCCGTGGGCCAGCTCGAGGGCGTCGATCATCTCCTCTTCGGGCAGCTGGTCGGCGGAGGACTCCACCATGCAGATCCCGTCCTTGTGGCCCGAGACGACCAGGTCGAGGGTCGAGTCGGTGCGGCGTCGTTCGTCATCGGGGAAGATGACCAGCTCGCCGTCGACGTGGCCGATGCGCACGGCCCCCAGGGTGGCGTCGAAGGGCAGGCCGCTGATGCGGATGGCGGCGAAGCTCGCGATCATGGCGAGCACGTCGGGGTTCGTCCGGCCGTCGTAGGCCAGAGCGTGGCTCATGACCTGGACTTCCTTCTTGAAGCCATCGGGGAACATGGGCCGGATGGAGCGGTCCGTGAGCCGCATGGTCAGGATCTCCTTCGTGGTCGGCCGACCCTCACGCTTGAAGAAGCCCCCCGGGATCTTGCCGGCGGCTTCGGTCTTCTCGCGGTAGTCGCACTGCAGGGGGAAGAAGTCGATGTCCTCCCGGGCGTTACCGCAGCCGACGGCGGCGAAGACCATGGTCTCGTCGAGGGTGGCGATGACCGACCCATGCGCCTGACGCGCGACTTGTCCGGTCTCGAGGACGAGGCGCTTGCCTCCGATGGTCGTCTCCACTCGGACGTGGTTGCTAGTCATTGATTCGTTCTTTCTCTCTTCGTTGTCGTTTCACTTCGTCTGTGTGCATCGCTGCCCGCCGGCTGTAGCCGGTCGCTTCCGTGGCGCGGGGGGGAACCCTTGCGCAGCGGAGCCCTCAGCCCAGCGAGGTCGCCATGCGCCGGCTTGTTGCCGGTCGCTGGGCGGCGTCGAGGGCCGGCCACGGCGCGCCCTTGGAGCGCGTCCCGTAGCAGGGAGGCAGCAGGTCCTCGCCGCGCATGGAGCGCGTCATCAGGACCGGGGAACCCGCGGACAGTGACCCGGGCCCCGCACTCGGTGCGGCGGCGCGGTCTCTCGTCCGATCGGCGGGTCCCGTCATCGGCGCAGGCCGAGCGCTGCGATCAGTTTCTTGTACCGGTCAACGTTCTTGTTGCGCAGGTAGCGCAGGAGCTTCCCGCGACGGCCGACTTTCATGAGCAGGCCGCGGCGTGAGGTGAAGTCCTTCTTGTGCACCTTCAGGTGCTCGGTCAGGTGCTTGATGTCCTCGGTGAGGAGCGCGACCTGAACCTCGGGCGAGCCGTTGTCGCCCTCTTCCGTTGCAAACTCGCGGATGACCTCCGCCTTGCGCGTCGTCGTGGTAGCCATGGATCTCTTCTGAGTACTTGCCCGGGTTCCAGGGATCGATTCGCCCCGGAACAGGGTGCTGGGGGCCCACGGAGCGTCCGCAGGCCACGGGGCGCGGTGGACCTTCTGGTCTCGAAGCCGTGCCGACAATCCGACCAGTGTAGCGAGGCTGCGACCCGGCTTTCGAGCGAAAAGCCAGCTCTCCGGGCCCCGAACGGGCCCCGGGCGTCGCACTTCCTCGAGGCCCCTTGGGGCCCCTCCAGGCCCCCTCCGGGCCCGTCCGGGCCCGCCTTGCGGGTCCCGAGCCCTACGGGCGGCCGGCGCTCGTGTCCCTGACCGGCAGAGCCGCCAGGAACTCCTCGGCGATCTGGTTGCAGGCCTCCTGCAGCAGGGCGCCCTCGGTCACGATCCGGTTCCGCTCGGATGCGAAATCGAAACGCTGGGTCATGCGACCGGACCAGAGCGGCTCGGCCGTGGGGTGCTCGGCGTCGATCAGGCGCGCCTCGAGGTCGACCAGGATCGCGGTGCGCACCTCCCAGAGGGAGCGGTCCCAGGAGTGAACGATGATCTCGAGCACCGCGTCCTCCCGTGCCGAGCCCGGCGAGTAGGCCGCCTCGACCACCCGCGCGTCGACGAAGTCGATCGCCAGGGGGGTGTAGCGGCGCTTGACCAGGGCGCGGCAAAAGGCCGTCCGCACGGCCTTTTGGGGCGGTGAGGCCAGCACTCCATCCGGAATCACGAGGGGAGCCACCGCGATATCGGCGGGGTTCCGGGCCTCGAGACCGGAGACCGACTGCACCTCGACCTGGCGGCCGGGCTGATCGGGCAAGGTGGCACAGGCCGCCAGGGAGACCAGGAGGACACCCAGAAGGGAACGGGAAGCGGAGCGCGCGCGGTCGTACATCACGGATGGACCTCCGACAGGGGAGAGAACGCCGACTCGGGCGGCGCTGGGGCGCAGCCTATCCGCACGAACCAGGGGGCTCAAGGACCGGTGAGGACGAACGAGGTCCCTGCCGTGTGGGCCGCGCGCTCGGTCTCGCTCTCGAGGTCCGACCAGAGGAAGGCCCCCGTATCGAGGGCTCCCCAGGCGAAGACCGAGGTCTGGGCCAGAATAGCCCCCGGTTGGAGGCTGCTGGCCGCGGTAAAGCCCGTCAGATCGGTGGCTGGAAGGTCCAGAGTGGCGCCCTGGCCGGCTTCCACGGCACGCCAGAGGTGCCAGCGTCGGCCGGCCGCGTCGGTCAGGAGCACGCGGAACAGGCCCCGCGAGCCCTGGATCACATTGGGCAGCTGGAAGCGGAGCGGGAGCCCGGTGGGGTCCGGAATCGCCGCGGGGGTCGGAACGTCCGGCGGGGAGAGCGCCAGGGCCCCTGGGATGCGCGGGCGCGCGATCGAGCGGTCCCCGTCCAGCTCATCCACCAGATCGACCCGCAGGAAGTAGTTCGCCGGGTTCAGCGTGCCCCGCGCGCGCAGGCCACCGAGGCCCGCGGTGGCGGCGTTGATCAGGTAGTCCCCGGGGCTTCCCGGGTCGTCGAAGGCGATCCCGGCGCCGATCGGAAGCGCGCCGCTGATCCCGGGGCTGAGGGCCTCGACCACCACCGAGAGGCGGGCCACGTCGAGCATGTCGATCCCGCCCACCCCGCCGGGGTCGAGGTTGTACGGCATCGGCAGCTCGCTGGGCTGCTCGATCAGGGCTTGCACGCCCAGCGGCGCTCCCACGTCGAGGATCGGCGGAGGCGTTCTCGGGTCGTTGAAGAACACGGGCAGCTGCGCCGCGTAGCCCACGAGGAAGCCGGCGCCGAAGGACCCCTCGTCGGGGATGTCGCTGGCACGGAAGGTGCGCGCGAAGGCCTGGGCTCCGACGCGCACCGCGCCCACGGAGAACGAAAAGCTGCACAGGGACGTGCTGCAAACCAGGGGAGCCGTGGGGAACGGATCGACATCCAGCGGAGCCGGATCGAAGAGCGAGAGCATGCGCGAGTCGCCGAGCCGACTCGTGCCCGCGTCCAGGTCCACCCCGCCGCTCGAGATCACGCTGCCCACGCTGACCGCGGGCGGCGCGCTGGAGAGGAACAGGGGCACCTCGATGTCCTGGCGCACGGGACCGTAGTAGCTGAACAGGTCGTAGCCCGCGGCATCGACCACGAGCAGAGTGGTGCCCACCGACGCGCTCCCGGCCAGGGTCGTCCCCGCGGCATCCGTCAGGTTGCCCCCGGGCGCGTTCTCGTCGCTGATGTTGACGCCGTCGTCGCCCTGGATCATGACCAGGGCCCCCGCTATGGGCGCCAGGGTCAGCGCGTCGTACACATCGACCACGACCCGATTCCCGAGGCCGACACCGTTCCCGACCACGCCGATCTGGCGGTACGTCGCACTCGTGGTGATCGCCGCAGCGTTGCCCGCGCGGTCGAGGATCTCCAGGTCGAAGTCGACCTGGCTCTCGGCCAGATCCAGGACGTCGATGCCGTTCACTGGACGGGCCACGAAGAGTCCGCCGTTGGCGGAGACGGTCTCGGGCACCTCCCCCACGTTGATCTCGTTGGTCGCGCCGAGGTTGGCGCCCGAGGTCAAGCTGACGCGCGCCCGTGCCACTTCGCCATCGGCGTGGGCGACGACCACGACGCCCCGGGCGTCGGACGTGAAGCTCGTCAGGTTGGTGCCGCTGGCGCCGAAGCCGGTCAGGGCCGGAGGCGTGATGTCGAACAGCAGCGGCTGCGGCCCGTCGCGGTCGGTATCGGCGTCGAACAGGCGCACGGGCGTGGCCTGGCCGGCACGCTGGTGTCGCACCGCGGCGGCGAGGCTGCCCTCCTGGAACTGGCCCTCCAGGGGCACCACATCCTCCGGCAGGAAGCCCACTGTCGTCAGGCCTTCCTCGAGACTGATGCTGCGTCTCTGCGCGATCGTGCCGACCTCCGGGTCGGTGCTCTGGCCGAACAGGAACAGGGTCAGGACGTCGCCGGCCTCGGAGGCGCTGCCCAGATCGACCTCGAACAGGGCCTCGGTCCCGGTCAAGTCGGGGGTCCCGATCGCGTCCTGGGTGAGGGCGTCCACGCGCTTGCGCAACGCCAGGGGCACCGCCACCTCGGAGACCGTGTAGTCGATCTGGGTGAAGCCCAGCTCGCCGCCGATGGGGTCGACCAGCGGCGTCCCTGCCGTCGAGAGATCGACCTCGACCATCGCACCCGCGCCGAGGGTGATGCGGCGCCCGTCCGCATCCTCGTTGCGCCAGCGCCAGACCTGGGTCAGAGGACTGCCGGCGCCGGTCTGCAAGGGATCGAGCTGCTCGTTCGGCGCAGGGGTCGCGTTGACCAGGACGTTGAAGGTCGTCGAGTTGAACGAGGTCGGGTCCATCGGCCGATCGAAGATGACGAGCAACTCACCGATGTCGCTCTCCCCCGCCGCCGTGTCGCTGGGGTACGTCGCCACGACGACCGGCGTCGCACTGGGAGTCGTCGCGACGCTGAAGCCGCCGATCTCACCGCTCAGGCTGGGGACGACCGGCTGACCGGTCAGATCCGTCAGCAGCGCGTCCTCGGCGAAGCGCACACTGACGTTGGTGCCGCCCGCGATCACGCTCGTGGGTGCCAGGACCACGACGCGCCCGTCGCCGGTCAGGAGCGGCGG
>JAJFFA010000573.1 GCA_021776885.1 Planctomycetota bacterium | reverse complement strand
CTGGGTCGGGGTCTCGAAGGCCGACAACGAGCAGGACCTGAAGGACGCCTACGAGAAGTCCGGCAAGTTCGTGATGCACGTGCAGAAGGGCGTTGTGCCCTACGACGAGTTCGTGCGCTGCATCGGCCTCGGGCCCCAGGTGCACGCGGTGCGCTACGACCCGTCGGCGCCGCTGCACGAGCGCTACCAGCCGCACTCCGACTTCCTCTCCAGGGACGACCGCTCCCTGCTCGAGGACATCACCCTGACGATCAACTCGTTCTTCGGCTGGGATTTCAACTCCTGCGAGTCCCTGCTGGCGAAGGGCACCTGGCACCCGATCGACTTCGCCAACCCCTGCCCGGACAGCCAGGTGACCTCGCTGCACGAGCACTTCCCCTGGCTGATCCAGGCCAACCTGCGCTGGTCGATCTTCTGTGCCGCGACCCAGCGGCGCTTCCAGCGCAACCTCGACTGGGAGCCCTACTACGCCGTGCGCGAGAAGGGCCTGCCCTACCGCGAGAGCGTGGCGGCCTACGCGGCCATCGCGCGCGAGCGCTTCGAGGCCACGAAGTTCGAGGACTTCTGCGCCGAGCACCTGGCCCACCTCGAGCAGGTGGCCTGGGATTACTTCGGCTCGGAGCGGGCCAAGGACGCGGTCGGGCAGAAGGTGCGCGCGATCTTCCCCGAGCACGAGTGGGAGCACTTCACCGATCACTTCTGGGGCGCGATCCAGCGCTGGCGCGAGCGCGAGAAGCCCGGCTCCGCGCCGGTCAAGCAGAAGGCCGCGGCCGTCAAGGCGGGCGCCAAGCCGAAGAAGAAGACCGCAGCCGCCAGGGTTGCCGCCAAGCCGAAGAAGAAGGCCGGGGCCGCTGGGGCTGCGGCCAAGCCGAAGAAGAAGGTCGCGGCCGCCGGGGCCGCAGCCACTCCGAAGAAGCAGGCCAAGGCCTCCAAGTCCAAGACGAAGGGCCGCTAGCCATGTCCAAAGAGAGCACCGCCTGGCACTCCCAGCGCCTCGAGCGCAGCGTCAACGTCGCCCGCTGGGGCGAGGTCGGCACGCCGCTCCTGATCTTTCCCACGGCGGCCGGGGACGCGGAGGAGATCGAGCGCTTCCACCTGGTCTCGGCCCTGTCCGAGTTCCTGACCGACAAGCGCATCAAGATCTACTCGGTCGACAGCGTTCCGGGTCAGGTCTGGATGAAGGAGGACAACTCCTTCCGCGCCGGCTCGGTGGCCCAGAACCGCTTCGACGAGTTCCTGGTCGAGGAGGTGCTGCCCGCCATCCGCACGGACTGCGGCGGGGAACAGGAGGAGATCATCCTGGCCGGCGCCTCGATCGGTGCCTTCAACGCCCTGGCCTCGATCACGCGCCATCCGGAGCTGTTCAAGGCCGCGATCTGCATGAGCGGCACCTACGACCTGGCGAAGTTCCTGAAGGGCACGCCGACCCAGGACACCTACCAGGCCTCGCCCCTGTACTTCCTGCCCGACCTGGCGGAGGACTCCGCGCAGCTGGCCAAGCTGCGCGAGCGCTACGTGCTCCTGACCCATGGCACGGGCAAGTGGGAGGAGCCGGCTCAGTCCTGGCGCGTGGCCGACCTCCTGGGCGAGCGCGGCATCCCCAACCGCGTCGAGGAGTGGGACGACAAGTGGGACCACGACTGGCCCGCCTGGCGCAACATGCTGCCCAAGTACCTGGGCGAGTTCTTGTGAGCCGAGCGGCGCTCTCCTGCTCGCGCATCCTGCTCGCCTGTGCGCTCTTCGTCGCTACACCGGCGGCCTGTGACGACGCGGCCGCCGGCCGCGTCGCGGTGACCGATCTGGAGGGGCAGCCCGTCGAGCTCTTCGGCCCGGGCGGCGCGGCCCAGGAGCCATTGGCCCTGGTCTTCCTGGCCAGCGAGTGCCCGGTGTCGAACCGCTATGCGCCGGAGCTGGCGCGGCTCTGCGCCGAGTACGCGCCGCGCGGGGTGCGCTTCTTCCGCGTCTACCCGGACGCCGCGGACGACGCCGCCTCGGCGCTCCAGCACGGTCAGGACTTCAGCCTCTCCTTCCCCGCCTTGCTCGACGGGGGCCACGTCCTGGTCGAGCGCGCCGGGGTCGGCATCACCCCCGAGGTGGCCGTCTTCGACGCCGGCGAGCGGGTCTACCGCGGGCGCATCGACGACCGCTGGCTGGCCCTGAACGAGTCGCGGCCGGAGCCGACGCGGCGCGATCTGGCCCTGGCCCTGGACGCCGTCCTGGCCGGTGGCCGCCCCCAGGTGGAGCGCACGGAGGCGGTCGGGTGTCTGATCCAGCGCTGAGGCGGGCGAGCGCCGGGCTCGCGGCCCTGGCCCTCTTCGTGGGCGCCTGCGCCGACGCAGGTGAGGCGGCCGAGGAGCTTCCGGAACAGGTCGACTTCGCGCGTCACATCGCGCCCCTGGTGCACGAGCACTGCGCGGCGTGCCACCGCGACGGCGGCTCCGCGCCCTTCGCCCTGATCACCTACGCCGACGCGGGCCGGCGCGCCGACCAGCTCGACCTGGTCACCTCCATGGGGCTGATGCCGCCCTGGCTGCCGGCCGCGGGCAAGGGCGAGTTCGCGCGCGAGCGCAGGCTCTCCGCCCACGAGCTGGCGCTGCTCGCGCGCTGGGTCGAGCAGGGCGCCCCCGAGGGCGACCCGGCCCTGACCCCCGCGCCGCCCGAGTTCCCCGAGGGCTGGACCCTGGGCGAGCCCGACCTGGCCCTGGAGTTCGGCCCCTGGACCCTGCCCGCGGAGGGGCGCGACGTCTTCCGCAACTTCGTGCTGCGCGTGCCCCTGCGCGAGCCGCGCTTCGTCGAGGGGCTCGAGTTCCGCCCGCACAACGGCAGCGTGGTGCACCACGTCAACATCATGGTCGACCGCACGGCGTCCTCGCGCGAGGCCGACGCCGCAGAGCCCGGGCAGGGCTTCGAGGGCATGATGGACAACCAGGCCAAGTTCCCCGACGGGCACTTCGTGGGCTGGACGCCGGGCAAGCAGCCCTTCCGGGCCGAGCCGGGCATGGCCTGGCGCCTGGAGCCGGGCACGGATCTGGTGCTGCAGCTGCACCTCTTGCCCACGGGCAAGCCCGAGGACGTCGGGGCCTCGGTCGGCCTCTATTTCGCGGACGAGCCGCCGACGCGTCTGCCCTCGATGGTGCGCCTGGGCCCCAAGACCATCGACATTCCGGCGGGGGAGGGGGCGTACACCATCGAGGAGAGCTTCCGCCTCCCGGTGGACGTCCTGGCCTACGGCGTCTACCCCCACGCCCACTACCTGGCCCGGGACATGCAGGGCAAGGTGCGCCTGCCGAGCGGCGAGGAGCGCTGGCTGCTGCACATCCCCGAGTGGGACTTCGACTGGCAGGACGAGTACCGCTTCAAGGAGCCCCTGGCCCTGCCCGCCGGCAGCGAGCTGTCGATGCGCTACACCTACGACAACTCGGCCCGGAACCCGCGCAACCCGTCGACACCGGCGCGGCGCGTGGTCTACGGCCCGGCGTCGTCGGACGAGATGGGGGACCTGTGGGTGCAGGTCCTGGCGGCCAACCCACCCGACCGCGCGCGGCTCGAGGAGGAGCTCTCCGGCAAGCGCGTGGTGGCGGAGGTCACCGGGCTGCGCACCATGCTCGCCGCCGACCCGGAGAACGCCGGGCACCACTACGACCTGGGCACGTGGTACTTGAAGGTGGAGCGCCCGGCCGAGGCCCTGGTGCAGTTCGAGACCTCCGCGCGGCTCGACCCGGACTTCGCCTTCGTGCACCACAACCGGGGTCTGGCCCTGGGCAAGCTGGGCCGGGTGGCCGAGGCCGAGGCAGCCCTCGAGCGCGCCCTCGAGCTGGACCCCGGGCTGGTGGCGAGCCACGCGGCCCTGGGCAACCTGCTGCAGCGCGCCGGCCGGGCGGCCGCAGCGGAGACGCACTTCCGCGCCGCCATCGCGGCGGACGGCGAGGAGATCAACGCGCGCAACAGCCTGGGGCGCATGCTCCTCGGCCGTGGCGAGAGCGAGGCCGCCTTCGCCCTCTTCCGCGAGGCGATCGCGCTGCGACCCAAGAACCCGCTCCTGCGCTACAACTTCGGCGTCGCCCTCGAGGGCGCGGGGCGCGGGCGCGAGGCCCTGGACGAGTTCCGCCGCGCCCTCGCGGCGCGTCCGGGCTGGCCCCCGGCCCTGGGGCGCTGCGCCTGGCTCCTGGCGACCCTGCCCGCCGCCGCAGGCGGCGACCCGGCCCAGGCCCAGGCCCTGGCCCAGGCCGCCGTGCAGGCCAGCTCCGGACGGGATGTCCTGGCCCTCGACGCCCTCGGCGCGGCCCAGGCCGCCCTGGGTCGCTTCGCCGAGGCGCGCAAGAGCGCCCAGGCGGCCCTGGCCCTGGGCGCCGGCCCGCGGGAGGCGGGGCTGCGCGCGCGACTCGAGGCCTACAGAGCGGAGCGCCCGGCCCCGCGCTAGAAACCATGGCCCGGCCTAGAATCCGGACCGGGTCTGGCCGTTCCTGGCCGTCGTTTGCGCCAAGGTTGGAGCAGGATCCACAGGAGGAAAACCAT
>JAJFFA010000572.1 GCA_021776885.1 Planctomycetota bacterium | reverse complement strand
CTCGACCTCCAGGGAACCCGGAGGGCCGCTGTTCCGTCCCTGCAGCACGTTCCAGGCATCCCTGCTGAGGAGCGAGAACGTGGCGCCGGGCAGTCGAAACGGCAGGTTGTTCGGCGGCGTCAGGACGCTCCGAGTCGGCAGGCACCGGAGCGTGAGCAGGCCGCTCCTTCCGAACGACGCGTGAATGCGCGGCGAGCTCGGACTGGGGCGCGCCTTGTCGTCACGCAAGACGCAGGCGAGTGCGCGCTGGTGTAGCGCCAACGCACACACCCCACGCGCCTTGTCTCTTGCGTTGTGCGCTATCCGCACGCGCCCGTGCGCTCTCGAACACCTTGCTCGTCACGCGACAATGAGACCGAAATCGCGTTCTTTCCGAACCCGAAGTCGGTTCTAGCGGGGTTGATACAGGTAGACGTCTTGAACCTGGCCTCTTCCGGCGTCTGTTCGATTGGCTTCTTTAATTGGTTTCCTCCCATGCATTGCCGCCACCTACTGCTCTGTCTTCCCAGAGCCTTGCGCTGCCTGTGTACGGCCGCGCTTCTAGCTACAGCTCCCGCCCTGGCACAGGGCATCAACGACTGCAACAACAACGGGATCGACGACTCCGTCGATATCGCGGTTGGTAACAGCTTCGACTGCAACAACAACGGCGTTCCCGACGAGTGCGACTTCGCCGACGGCACCAGCTTCGATTGCAACGACAACGGCATCCTGGACGAGTGCGACATCGCCAACGGCTTCGCCGACGACTGCAACAACAACGGGGTGCCAGACGAGTGTGACCTGGACGACGCCACCAGTGCCGACTGCAACCTCAACAACGTGCCGGACGAGTGCGACATCGCGAATGGCACGAGCGCCGACAACGACGGAGACGGGATCCCCGACGAGTGCGGCTTCGCGGACTGCAACAACAACGGTCTGGCAGACGACGCCGAGATCGCGGCGGGCGAGCAGACCGACTGCGACAACAACGGCCGCCCGGACGAGTGCGACATTGACGACGGCCTGTACAGCGACTGCGACGGCGACAACCAGCCCGACTTCTGCGAGTCGGACTGCGACGGCGACGGCGTCCCGGACGCCTGCGAGATCGCGGACGGCAGCGCCGCCGACTGCGACAACGACCGCGTCCCCGACGACTGCGAGATCGCGTCGGGCGCTGAGCTCGATTGCAACCTCAACGGCATTCCGGACGACAACTGCGAGCTCTCGGGCAACGACTGCAACAGCAACCGTATTCCGGACGACTGCGAGCTCGTCGGGAACGACTGCAACAATGACGCCCGCCCGGACGACTGTGAGACCGACTGCAACGATAACGACGTCCCGGACGAATGCGACGTCGCCAATGGCACCAGCCCCGACTGCCAGGATAACGGGATCCCGGACGAGTGCGACATCAGCATCGGTGGCCTGAGCACGGACATCGACGGCAACGGCATCCCGGACGAGTGTCAGACCGATTGCAACAACAACGGTACGCCGGACAGCTTCGACATCGCCAACGGCGTCAGCGAGGACTGCAACGGCAACAGCGTCCCGGACGAGTGCGACGTCGATGGTGGCACGAGCCTGGATTGCAACAGCAACGGCACGCCGGACGAGTGTGAGACGGACTGCAATGGCAACGGCATCCCGGACCGCTGCGATCTGACCAACGGCACCAGCCTCGACTGCGACAACAACAACGTTCCGGACGAGTGTGACCTCGTCAACGGGGGCTCCGACTGCAACGGCAACGGTATCTTGGACGAGTGTGACGTCGACAACGGCCTTGGCGAGGACTGCAACAACAACGACATCCTCGACGAGTGCGAGGTCGCCTCGGGCTCGAGCGAAGACTGCAACATGAACGGCGTCCCGGACGAGTGCGACGTCGCGCCCGCCGGCGGCAGCAACGACGTGGACGGTAACGGCGTTCCGGACGAGTGTCAGCTCGACTGCAACGAGAACATGGTGCCCGATTCGTTCGACATCTCCGACGGTCTGAGCAACGACTGCAACCAGAACGCCATCCCCGACGAGTGCGACACCAGCGACGGCACCAGCCAGGACTGCCAGCCGAACGGTGTTCCGGACGAGTGCGAGACGGACTGCAACAACAACAACGTCCCGGACAACTGCGATATCTCGAACGGCGCACTGGACTGCAACGACAACAACGTTCCGGATACGTGCGATTTCGCCTCGGGTATCAGCGAAGACTGCAACATGAACGGCATTCTGGACGAGTGCGAGCTCGAGAACGGTGCCCCGGACTGCAACAACAACGACATCCCGGACAGCTGTGACGTCGCCACCGAGGACTGCAACGGCAACGGCATTCCGGACGACTGCGACGCCTCAGGCGGCGGCGGGAGCCCGGACTGCAACAACAACGACGTCCCGGACGAGTGCGAGGTTGCGTCAGGCAGCAGCCTGGACTGCAACGCGGACGGCATCCCCGACGAGTGTCAGCTCGGTGGCGGGAACGACTGCAACGACAACGGCGTTCCGGACGAATGCGATGTCGCGAGCGGCACCAGCGAGGACCTGAACGGCAACGGCCGGCCCGACGAGTGCGAGGTCGACTGCAACCGCAACGGTGTCGATGACACAACCGACATCCTCACAGGCAGCAGCGAGGACTGCAACCTGAACACCGTCCCGGACGAGTGCGAGGTCGAGGACGGCTCGGCCCTGGACTGCAACGCCAACGGTGTTCCGGACGAGTGCGACGTCGCTATCGGCGGCGCCAGCGACGACTGCAACAACAACGGTATCCCGGACGAGTGCGACATCGCCAGCGGCGCCACGGACTGCAACGCCGACGGTACCCCGGACGAATGCCAGCTCGGCGACAATGACTGCGACGGCAACGGCATCCCGGACGCGTGCGACCTCGCCGACGGTGCGCCTGACTGCAACGCCAACGGCCGCATCGACTCTTGCGACATCGCCGGCAGCAGCGACGATTGCAATGCCAACGGTATCCCGGATGAGTGCGACCTCTCGAGCGGCACGAGCCAGGACTGCAACGGCAACAACCGTGCGGACGAGTGCGACATCTCGATCGGCGACAGTGAAGACTGCAACGTCAACGGCGTCCCGGACGAGTGCGATCTTGCCTCCGGCACCAGTCAGGACTGCGACGGCAACGACACGCCGGACGAGTGCGACATTGCCGTTGGTGACAGCGAAGATTGCGACCTCAACGGCGTGCCGGACGAGTGCGATCCGGACTGCAACGACGACGGAATCCCCGACGCTTGCGACGTCTCCAACGACGACTGCAACGCCAACGGTATCCCGGACCGCTGCGACATCGACAGTGGCTTCAGCAGCGACTGCAATATCAACCTGATCCCGGACGAGTGCGACATCGCCAACGGGACGAGTCAGGATTGCAACGCGGACGGCCTGCCAGACGAGTGCCAGACCGACTGCAACGACAACGACATT
>JAJFFA010000571.1 GCA_021776885.1 Planctomycetota bacterium | reverse complement strand
GGGGTGAACTCGAGTTCGATACCGAGGTCGCGCTCGGCGCGCTCACGAATCTCCTCCTGCAGCGTCACGTGGGTTCCGAGCACCCGCAGGCGAGGGCGGCGGCGTGGGTGGAACCACGGCCCGCGTGAGAGGGCGGGGGCGCCCAGGGCGAGCGAGGCAGAGCCGGCGAGGAAGGCGCGGCGGTCGGAAGTGGTCTTGGAGCGCGAACCGCTCATGGCTCCACCGATCGACCTCACCATTAAGGGGTCTTGAGGTGGGTCCGGGCCGACCCTGACGCGCCGGGGGGCGGGCCGCCCCGGCCCTGGGAATAAGCGGGTTCCTAGGTGCGCTGGGCTGGGCAGCCCCGGCCGCCGCGCCCTGCCCCGTTACGACGTTCTTACGGCCTGGAGCCGCTCGCGGGGGCCAGGCCCAGGGTCAGGATGAAGAACTCGCCGTCCTGGCCATCGTCTCCGGCCGTATCGAACTCCTCGATCAGCTCATCGAGTCGCGCGTTGATCCGCGCGAGAGCCTGGGGCGACAGGCGGGTCGAGCGTTGCGCCAGGAGCTGGTTGCGCCGCGCCCCCGCACGCCGCGTGTCCGCTCGCTCCAGGGCTGCGCCGTTGAGGCGCTCGGCCCTGCGCAGGATCCCCGCGCCGAGCTTCGCCAAGGCCTTCAGGAAGCCCGGATTGCGCTCGTCGGGATCGACCTGAAGGGCCGGAGCAATGGCCCGGTAGACCGCTTCGGGGCGCCGCCGGGTGGGACGCTTGTCGACCTCCTTGATCAGGCCGACCTGAAGCAGCTTGTTGACGTGGTAGTAGAGCGACTCGGGCAGGCGGCCCACATGTTCCGCCAGCTCCTTCATCGTGCAGGACCCGCAGGCCATGACCCCGTGCAGGACCTCCAGGCGCATCGGCGACGCGATCGCCTCGACCTGGGCCTCGGAGCTGATTTTGAGCGGCTTGGTGCGACGTTTCATCGGCGCTTCGGGGTAGTTGGTGTTTCGAGTCCCGCGCATTGTAGGCTGCTGCGCGCCATGACGATCCTGCGCGCGCTGCTCGGTCTGGCCTTCTTTTGCGCGGTGGCCTGGGCCCTGTCCAGCCACCGGCGACGGATGCCGTGGCGCGTGATCGTCTTCGGCCTCCTGATGCAGGTGGCCCTGGGCTGGTTCATCCTCGAGACCTCGGCGGGCGAGCGGGTCTTCGCCGGCATGGCGGCCTTCGTCACGCGCCTGATCTCGATGGCCCAGGGCGGCGCCTCGCTCGTCTTCGGACCCCTCTCGGAGCCCGGCGAGCTGGGCTTCATCTTCGCCTTCGCGGGCACGGGTCTGGCCGCGATCATCTTCTTCTCGGCCCTGATGGCCGTGCTCTACCACCTGGGCGTCATGCAGGTCCTGATCTGGGCCATGGCGAAGGTGATGAGCAAGCTGCTCGGCGTCTCGGGGGCCGAGTCGATGTCGATGGCGGCCAACGTCTTCGTGGGCCAGACCGAGGCACCCCTGGTCGTGCGCCCGTACATCGCGAGCATGACGCGCTCCGAGCTCAACGCGATGATGACCGGCGGCTTCGCGACCATCGCGGGCTCGGTGCTGGCGGTCTACATGGGCGTGCTGGGTGCCGAGTACGCGCCGCACCTCTTGACCGCGTCGGTCATGAGCGCTCCGGCCGCCTTCCTGATCGCGAAGATCATGCTGCCCGAGACGGAGGTGGCCGCTACCGGCGGTCGCGTCGAGCTGCGCATCGAGCGCACGGCCCACAACCTGATCGAGGCCGCCGCCAACGGGACCAGCGACGGACTCAAGCTGTGGCTCAACGTGATCGCCATGCTGATCGCGTTCACCGGGCTGGTGCAGCTGATCGACTGGCCGCTCTCGGCCTTCGGCGACTGGGTCGGCGTCGAGGGAGGCCTCGACCTGCGCCGTATCTTCGGCTGGGTCTTCGCGCCCGTGGCCTGGGCCATGGGCATCGTCGGCTGGCACGACTGCCAGCTCTTCGGGTCGCTCCTGGGGGCCAAGATCGCGACCAACGAGTTCCTCGCCTTCACGCACCTGAAGGCGATGCTGCCCGACGCTGGCGCGGCCGCGGACGCGGTCGTGTTCGAGAGCGCGCGCTCAGCGAAGATGGCCGCCTATGCCCTCTGCGGCTTCGCCAACTTCGCGTCGATCGGCATCCAGATCGGCGGCATCGCGCCCCTCGCCCCGGAGCGCAAGACCGACCTCTCACGCCTGGCCCTGAGGGCCATGCTGGGCGGCGCCTTCGCGTCGTGGATGACGGCGACCGTCGCGGGCATGTTCCTCGCGCCGTGAAGGACCCGGCATGAGCGTCACGCAAGAGGCAGCCCGGGACGAGCTTCTGGCGCGCGAGCTCGCCGCCGCGGGCGTCGAGGGTGTGCGTGCCCTGGTGGTGCTCGGCTCGGGGCTGGGCGGCTTTGCGGACGAGCTCGAGGCGCCCCGGGTGGTGCCCTTCGAGGCCCTGGCCTCGATGCCCCGCAGCAGCGTGCCCGGGCATGCCGGGCGCTTCGTCGCGGGGGAGCTGGGTGGGGTGCGAATCCTCGTGCAGCAGGGACGCGTGCACCTGTACGAGGGCCGCGGGGTGCGCGAGGTGACCCGTTCAGTGCGCGCCGCCGCGCGCCTCGGGGCGCGCTCCCTGGTGCTGACCAACGCCGCCGGGGGCCTGGTGCCGAGCTGGACGCCGCCGCGCCTGATGCGCATCGAGGATCACCTGAACCTGTCGGGCGAGGCGCCCCTGGCGCGGGCCGAGGCCGGACGCGGCTGTCCCTACGACGTCCCGGCCGGGGCGCAGCTCGACGCCCTGGCCGTCGAGCTCGGCATCACCCTCGAGCGCGGCGTCTACGTCGGGCTGCCCGGGCCCAGCTACGAGACCCCCGCCGAGGTGCGCATGCTGGCTGCCATGGGCGCCCACGCGGTCGGCATGAGCACCGTCTGCGAGGCCCAGGTGGGCCACGCCCTGGGGCTCGCCGTGGTCGGTATCTCGTGCATCTCCAACCTGGGCGCGGGCCTGTCCGCCACGGCCCTCGATCACGACGAGGTCCTGGAGGCGGGGCAAGCCATCGCCGCCGACTTCATTCGGCTCCTCTCCGCGGGCGTACCGCGGATCGTCGCCACGGCCTGCTAGGATCTCCGACCATGTTTGCTGAGACTTGGCGCCGCCACTGGGGTCTGGAGCAGGACCCGTTCGCCCACGAGGACGCCGACAAGGACCCGGTCCTGTCGCGGGTCGACTCGCGTGCCGTGCACTCGTGCTTCGACCGCGTCTACGGCGACCCGGGGACCCCCGGGCCCGGCATCGTGTTCGGCGAGAAGGGCAGCGGGAAGAGCGGTCTGCGGCTCGCGGTGCAGCGCCACCTGGATGCGCACAACGAGGCCCACCCCGACGCGGCCGTGTTCCGCATCGAGTACTCCGAGTTCGATGTCTACCTGGACAACTTCCGCCGCGCCGCGCACATCTCCGGGCGCGCCAGCAAGACGCCCCTCGAACTGATCGACCGCTGGCGGCTGTCGGACCACCTGGACGGGATCCTGTCCCTCGGTGTGACCACGCTCTTCGACGAGCTGATCGAGGGCAAGCGCTCGCCCAAGGGCATGACCCGCAAGCAGAAGCTCGACGCCCTGTGCCTGGGCGCGCTCTACTACGACTCGGGCAAGGCCGCCACGGGAGACGCGTTGACCCGCGCGCGCCGGCGCATGCGCTACTCGAGTGCGCGGCCCGGATTGCTGCACCTCGTGCGCATGCTGCTGGTGGTCCTGGGGGTGGTTCTGGGCCTCGTGCCCCTCTGGAATGCGCTCGAGATCGGTCCGACCTGGGAGTCGGGGTCGGCGCTGCTCTGGTACGCGTGCGGCGGGGTGGTGCTCTTCGGGACGGCGCTCTGGACCCTGATCGAGCGCTCCCGCGTGCGCTCCCGCGCCCAGCGCGCGATGCGCGCCGTGCGCGTCCTGCTGCGGGATCCCGCGCCCCTGGCGGCCCTGCTCGAGACCGTCTCGAGCGACGCACGCAAGGAGCTGGTGCTGCCCATCGAGGGCAACGAGGCCACGCGCTACCACCTGCTGCAGCGCTTCCTGACCACCCTCGAGGCCTTCGGCTACCACGGGGTCTACATCCTGATCGACCGCGTCGACGAGTCGACGCTGCTGGCCGGACGCGAGGAGTGGACGCGCCCCCTGGTCGAGAAGCTGCTCGACCACAAGCTGCTCCAGCACCCGGGGCTGGCGTTCAAGCTGTTCCTGCCCATCGAGCTCTCGAAGATGGTCCTCGGCGCCTCCCCCGACGACCTGAAGCGCATGCGTCTGGACAAGTCGAACACGGTGCACGAGCTGCGCTGGACGGGTCAGGAGATCGTCGAGATCGCCAACCAGCGCCTGGCGGCCAGCGGCGACGCCGCCAGTCCGCGACGCCTGGCGGACTTCTGCGCGGAGGACCTCTCGCCCGACCACGTGCGCGAGACCCTCAACGAGCTGGGCACGCCACGCCACGCCTTCGGCTTCCTGTCGACCCTGTTCGCGGAGTACGCGCGCAACCTTCCAGAGGAGCTGGAGGCCACGGACGCCGCCTGGAACATCCCGCTCGCGCACTTCGACGTGGTGCGTGCGTCGTGGCTCGACAAGAGTCGGGTGCTGCGGCGCACGTTGAACTGAGTGAGGGAGCCGCTCAGCGTAGCTCGTCACGGGCTGCACAGAGGGCCGTGACCACCTTCTCGATGTCCTCTTCGCCGGTGTGCAGGTTGACCAGGTTCATGCGCAGCCAGGACTGGCCCGCGTGCCAGGTGGTCGCGAGCCAGGCCACGCCCGAGGCGCGGACGCGGCGGCCCAGCTCGTCCTGAAGGGTGTCGAGGGCCTGGGCGTCGAGTCCCTCGGGCTCACTGCGCGCGCAGGCCACCGAGAGCTCGCCGGCGGGCATGACGCGGAAGCCCTCGGCGGCGAGCCGCACCTCGAGCTGGCGCGTCAGGTCCGTGTTCCTGCGCACGGCACGGCGCACCGCGGAGAGCCCGTGGGCGCGCAGCGCGAACCAGGTCGTGAAGCCCATGGCCCTGCGCGATGTGGGTAGACCCGACTGCCAGTAGTCGCGGCGCTCGGCCCCCGGGATGTACGAGGCCGGCACCTCGTAGGCGTCGCCGATGACGTCGGCGTGCCGGGTCAGGAGCAGGGCGGCGATCATCGGCACGAAGAACCACTTGTGCGGATCGACGGCGACGGAGTCGGCGCTCTCGATGGCGTCGAACTGCGGACGGATCTCCTCGAGCAGGGCCGCGGCTCCGCCGTAGCAGGCGTCGACGTGCAGCCACAGGTCGTGCTCGCGGGCGACCGCCGCGATCTCGGGCAGGGGATCGATCGCCGCGGTGCCCGTCGTGCCCAGGGTGGCGACGACGGCGAAGGGCAGGGCTCCGGCGCGGCGGTCGGCGGCGACGAGCTCGTCCAGGGCGCGCGGGTCCAGCGCCCCGCGGCCCGTCGTGGGCACGGCCACGACATCGTCCTGGCCCAGGCCCAGGCTGTGCCCGGCGCGCAGGACGGAGAAGTGTGACGCGTCCGAGGTGTACAGCCGCGGCGCGCCCGAGAGCGCCTGCGGGCCCTCCCGTCGCCACTGCGGCAGGCGAGCGGTACGCGCCAGCTCGAGACCCTGGAGGTTCGCGTAGCTACCGCCGGGCAGGAACAGCCCGCGCGCATGCGCGGGGTAGCCCAGGAGCTCGGCGAAGGCGCGCACGCTCTCGTCCTCCGCCGCGGTCAGGGCCGGCGCCTGGTGGGTCGAGCCCGTGTTGTTGTTGAGCGCGGAGACGAGGGCGTCCGCCACCACCCCGCCGGGCAGGGGCGAGGAGTTGAACAGCCCCATGTAGCGCGGGTGGGGCGTGGCCAGGCTGCCGGGCAGGATGTGCTGCTCGACCTCGTCGAGGGCGGCGGACAGGCCGATGCCCTCCTCGCCCAAGGTGCCGGCGAGGCGTGCGCGGACCTCGTCCACGTGCAGGGGCGGCTCCACCGAGCGGGACTCGAGGGTGGCGTAGAACTCCTCGATCAGGCCGGCAGCGCGCTCCAGGGCGCTGCGCAGGTGCGCGGGGTCGAAGGCGAGGGTCATGGGTTGGCTTTCCGGGCTCAATGACTCGAAGATTGTTCCGGGGAAGTGCTCGGTAACAAGACTAGGACCGGCCGGGTTACACTTCGATCGAATAGAATGCGGTTCATGGCGACCAGGCCGAAGCTTGACCGAATCGACCGACAGATCCTGCGCGCCCTGCAGAAGGATGCGCGGTTGTCGAACAAGGAGCTGGCTGCCCAGGTCGGTCTGGCTGCGTCCAGCGCCCTCGAGCGGGTGCGTCGGCTGCGCCGTGAGGGGGTCCTGGTCGGCTTCCGGGCCGAGGTCGACGGACGTGCCCTGGGCATCGAGCTCGAGGCCTTCGTCATGGTCCGCATGAACCGACATTCGCGCGAGACCCTCGAGCGTCTACGGACGGATCTGATGCAGCGGCCCGAAGTCGCGGCCTTCTACGCGATCTCGGGGGCCTTCGACCTGCTGGTGCACGTGGCGGTGGCCAGCACCGACCACCTGCGCGACTTCACCCTGGATGCGATCGCTGCCCGGCCCGAGGTGACCTCCGTCGAGACGTCGATCGTCTTCGAGCAGCATCGGCCGCAGGTCTGTCCCTCCCTGCGGGGGCCGGACTGAGCTGCCCAGCGGGTTCCGGGCCCCAGGCCTATACTCGGACTGGCGCACCCTGCGCCGAACCCGATGGTCCTGCCCCTGCTGCGCCTCCTCTTGAGGCCCCCCGCGAAGCGAGCGTCCGCCCTCATCCGAGCCTTCGCTCCGGAGCGCGGCGAGTCGCGGGAGCGACTCGAGGCCGTGGTCGCGGCCTTTCTCGGCGGCTACCGGCGCGCCCTGGCGGGCGGCGACCTCGGCGAGCTGGCTCGCGAGCTGGAGGCCCAGGCGCCGGCGGGTCAGCGCGGCTTCGCCTTCGAGGGCGCTGGAATGGGCCTGCGCTTGACGGATGCCTTCACGCGCCCGGCGCGGCGCCGTTGCGCAGCGTTCCTGCGTGGGCCCGGAGCGGGGCACGACTACCTCATCCACGTCGGGATCGGCTGGGCCCAGGCCAAGCTCCCGGGGGACCCGCAGCGCGGCCTCCGAGACCTCGAGCCCCTGCTGCGCCCCCTCGCCTTCGACGGCCTGGGCTTCCACCAGGGCTTCTTCCGCGCGCAGCGCTACCACGTCGAGCGCTCCCGACCGCGCCTGGCGCCGGCCCCGGCGCGCGCCTTCGACCAGGGCCTGGGGCGCAGCCTGTGGTTCGTCCACGGGGCCAGTCCCGAGCGCGCGGCCGAGGGCCTGGCGGGCTTCGCGCCCGAGCGCCGCGCCGACCTGTGGAGCGGCCTGGGACTGGCCTGCGCCTACGCCGGCGGGGCCGACGACGCCGCACTGCGGGCGCTGCGCGAGGCCGCCGCCGAAGAGGCCTGCTGGTTCGAGCAGGGGGTCGCCTTCGCCGCCGCCGCGCGCCAGCGCGCGGGGGACCCCGCGGCGCACACGCAGGCCGCCTGCGGGACGCTTCTGGGGGCTGACGCCGCGCTCGTCGGGAACTACGTCGAGGGTCTGCGCGGCGCGATCGAGGAGCGCGGTGCGGACGAGGGTTCGTACGCGGACTGGCGTGCGAGCGTCGCCCATGGCTGGGCCGCGGGGCTCGCGTCCGCAGCGCGGCCGCGGGCGCCCGAGCCTGCCGCCGGGGAGGCCGCCGATGTCGTCCGCTAGCCTGCTCCGGGGTCACGCGCGCACCCTGGTCGCCCTGACCTGTGTCGCCCTGGCCTGGTTCGCCGCCCGGCCCGCTTCGATCGACGCCGAGCAGCGCGCGGCCCTGGCGCGCCCCTTCGCCTTCGAGAGCGTCACCCTCGAGCTGCCCGCCAAGCCCCTGCGCTCGATCCGCGCCGTGCACCCGAGCCTGGCGCACATCGCGGGCTGGATCTCCAGCGTCGGAGCGGCGGTGGCGACCGTCGATCTCGACGCGGACGGTCTGGCCAACGACCTGGTGCTGATCGACCCGCGCAGCGACACGGTCAGCGTGCTCCCGGCTCCCGTGGGCACGCAGAGCGCAGGGCGCTACGCCCCCTTCGTGCTCGATCCCGCGCCCCTGCCCTACGTGCCCGCGCACACCGCGCCCATGGGGGTCCTGCCCGGCGACTTCGACGAGGACGGGCGCCGCGATCTCCTGGTCTACCACTGGGGGCGCACGCCGATCCTGTTCCTGTCCCGGGCCGAGCTGCGTGCGGACGGCTCCGGCCTGGCCCTGGGGCCCGGGAGCTTCGAGGCGCGCGAGCTCGACCCGGCGCGCGGGGCCGCGGGCGAGCGCTGGAACCTGAACGCGGCCACCCGCGCCGACCTCGACGGCGATGGGCACGCGGACCTGGTGCTGGGCGCCTACTTCCCCGATGGAGCAGGGGTGCTCGACGCCCAGGACCAGGGAGCGCCCCTGCGCATGCAGCACAGCATGTCCCGCGCGCGCAACGGTGGGCGCGATCGCTTCTTCCTCTGGACCGGGGGCGAGACCCTGTTCCAGGAGGTCGACTCGGGCTTGCCCGAGTCGGAGCTGACGACCTGGACCCTGGCCGTGGGCGCCGCCGATCTCGATGGCGAT
>JAJFFA010000058.1 GCA_021776885.1 Planctomycetota bacterium | reverse complement strand
AGATCGACCTCGTCAGGGCTATCGGAAGGCTGCGTCTCGCGCGCCTGCTTGTAGTCCTCGATGGTCTTCTCGATCGCCTTGCGGTTCGAACGAGTGATGTCCGACCGGCCGACGATCTTCGGCCGGAGGCTCTCCGCTCCTCCTGAGTTCGTATTCGTGATATCCATGGCGTCCTCTATCTCCTATGCAGAGGATCAGGTGACATCCGGTTATCGGCAGGTGGCCCGGGCGCTTGAATGTCTTTCCGCCGCAATCGGTGTTTCTTGCTACCGAGCCCCCTGGGACAAGTCCCAGGCATCCCCTCTCGAGGCTCGGCCGAGCGCGGCCGAGGCTGTCGCAAGTGTCCTGCACGTAATAGTTTGCACCCGATGACGGACTGTGAGCGCGGGGCGGCCACAGGATCCCGGACCGGCCTCGCTCGCCTTGTCGGATTCTTCCGGCCCGCGCATGATGCGCCGATGGCATCACGATCTCTCTTTTGGCTGGTCGGCGTCCTGGCAGGGGCTGCCCTGGCTCCCCACGGCAGCGGCGGGCCCCAGGCGGCGGCCGCAGACCCGCGCTCCTCGCGGGTGCACTACGTCATCGAGGCGACCCTGGGGGCCGAGATGGGGCTCTCGGGCCGCGAGACCGTGCGCTTCGAGAACGCCAGCGGCGATCCGATCGACGAGCTCTGGTTCCACCTTTATCACAACGCCTTCAGCAGCAACCTCTCGACGCACCTCTTCGAGGGCAAGGGCCGCGTGCGCGGCGGCAAGCGGATCGACGAGGGCTGGGGCTGGCAGCGGGTGACCTCGATCCTCGTCGGCGGCGAGGAGCGCCTGGGGGAGCTGCGCTACGACAGTCCGGACGACGAGCGTGAGCAGGACCGCAGCGTCTGCCGGCTGCCCCTGGCCACCCCGCTGGAGGCCGGCGGCACCCTCGAGTTCGAGCTGACCTGGGAGGCCCAGCTGCCCCGGGTGCGTCGGCGCACGGGCTACAAGGACGACTTCATCCTGGCCGCCCACTGGTTCCCCAAGCTGGCCAAGTACGAGGGCGGGCGCGGCTGGAACGCCCACCAGTTCCACCGCGACACCGAGTTCTACGCGGACTTCGGTACCTACGACGTGACCCTGGACCTGCCGCAGGAGTACTACGGCAAGGTCGGTGCCTCGGGCGTCCAGGCCGGCGCCGCGGAGCTCGCGGACGGGCGCGTGCGGACGCGCTTCCTGGCGCCCTCCGAGGCGGACCGCGTGCGCACCGACGCGACGGGCAAGAGCCCCCTCGTGCACGGCTTCGCGTGGACGGCGGACACCGACTACGCCATCCACGAGGAGCTCTTCCGGGCCGAGGACTGGAAGGCCGAGTACGCCGACGAGGTGCAGCGCGTGGCCAGCGCCCTGGGGCGCAGCGCCGACGAGCTCGTTCTGCGCGACGTCAACGTGCGTGTCCTGATCCAGCCCGAGCGGGGCGGCCAGTGGCGCCGGCACTTCGACGCCACCTGCACCGCGCTCTTCTTCTACGGCCTGTGGTTCGGCGAGTACCCCTACGAGACGATCACCGTGGTCGACCCCGCCTGGGGCGGCGGCGCGGCGGGGGGCATGGAGTACCCGACCCTGTTCACCTGCGGCACGGCGCTCTTCACCGCACGCGAGATGCAGCGCCCCGAGGGCGTGACCGTGCACGAAGCGGGGCACCAGTTCTGGTACGGACTCGTCGGCAACAACGAGTTCGAGGCGGCCTGGATGGACGAGGGCTTCAACTCGTACACGGACTCCGAGGCGCTCTTCCGGCGCTACGGACCGCAGCGCGCGGCGACCTGGTACTCGGGTGTGCCGGTCTGGGGGCGGCGGGTCGCGACCCTGCCCGGCTCCGGCCGCCTGGGCCAGGTCCTGACCGCCTCGCGTATCCCCACGGGCTGGCGCAACGTCGTGCTGCGCCCCCTGGCCGGCTCGGGCCTGATGAACTGGTGGCGCGATCAACCCCTGCTCTCGCTCGTCGACCAGTACACCGACCCGCGCTGGAACGACCGCTCGCGCTACCTG
The DNA here is from genome assembly GCA_021776885.1 of Planctomycetota bacterium. Taxonomy (GTDB): domain Bacteria; phylum Planctomycetota; class UBA1135; order UBA1135; genus JAJFFA01. The sequence goes on along the minus strand of JAJFFA010000058.1, from coordinate 2,039 downwards.
TCGTCGACGGACGTGGATCCGATCGACACCTTCGGCTGGAAGTACTTCGACCGCAACAGCTACGGGACCAACAGCTACCCGCGCCCCGCCGTCGCCCTGCGCTCGCTGCCCGCGCTGGTGGGGCGTGACGCGTTCCTGCGCGGGATGCGGCACTACTCCGAGACCTGGCGCTACCGGCACCCGTATCCGGACGACTTCTTCGAGGCCTTCGTGAAGGGCTCGGGCGAGGACGTGCGCTGGTACTTCGAGGAGACCTTCCGGGGCACGGGCACGGTCGACTGGCGCGTCGACGCTTCACAGTGGAAGGATCCCGAGCAGCGCGGCTACCTGCAGCCGACCCCCGCGGACGCCTTCACCTTGATCGAGGAGGAGGAGGAGGACGAGGCCGAAGATGCCGCCGAGGACGGAGACGAGACCCAGGTCGCGGCTGCTGCGGACGACTCGGCCGAGGACGACACCGACGACACCGACGACGACGAGGACGACGAGGACGACGAGGACGACGAGGACACTGGGCGCCCCTGGCGCTACGACGTCTCCGTCCGCCGCAGCGGGGTCCTGCGCTTGCCGGTGACGATCGAGGTGCGCTTCGACGACGAGACCACCCAGAGCTTCGAGTGGACCCGCGAGGCCCAGGAGCTCAGCACCTGGTGGAAGCTGCCCCTCGAGCCCGGCCAGGCCAAGCTGGCGGCGGTGGTCGTCGACCCCGAGCGGCTCTGGTACCTCGATACGGACATGTCGAACAACCAGTGGTTCGCCGAGGCGGACGAGGTGGCTCCCCTGCGCTGGGGTGAGCGCGTCCTGAACCAGTACGTTCACCTGATGCGCTGGTACGCGTCGATCGGAGGTTAGGGCATGTCTTCCTTCTCGACCCGCGGTAGCAGCGCCTGGGACTCCCTCGACGAGCCGCCGCCGAGCGTGCGCGAGCGCAGCGGCACGGGGCTCTTCCTCACGGCCCTCGGCGCCGCCTTCCGGCGGGTTCCTGCTTGGCTCGTGACCTGGGTCCTGTTGCTCGCGATGACCCTGCCCCTGGCCCAGCCCTGGCTGACCTGGTTCGACTCGGCCATCGGCTCGCGCTACGCCCCGGGCAGCCTGGTGGCGGGGATGGACGCGCCGTTCCGGGCAGACCACGCCACGGCCATGGGCGTCTTGAACTCGGCCAGCGGACAGGCGGCCGGCCTGGTCGCGCTGCTGGCCATGTTGCTCGGCGTCTTCGCGGCGGGGGGCTGGTTGACGCTGCTCGCGGACGAGCGCCGCGGCCGGGGCTTCACGCGCTTCGTGCACGGCGGAGCCCAGCGCTTCTTCTGCTTCGCCCGCGTCTGGCTCGCGAGCCTGGCGCTGCTCGCCCTCTGGAACTGGGTCTTCTACGGCATGCCCTGGAAGCGCCTGGTCCTGGGCGGCCTGGTCGGAGTGCCCACGGACGACCTGGGACAGCTCGAGTCCCTGGGCTCGGAGCTGCACGCCTTCGCCCTGCGCCTCACGCAGGACGGCCTCTTTGCCGGCTTCGCGCTCTTCACCCTGGCCTGGGCCATCTACACCCGCACGCGACTGGTCGCCCTGGGGCGCTGGTCGGTGGCGATCGCGGGGCTGCGCACGCTCTTCGTTCTCCTGCGCCACCCGTTGCGCACCCTGCGGCCCCTGCTGCTGCTCTTCCTGACTCAGCTGATCGTGGTCAGCCTGGTGGCCGGTGGCCTGTCGCGCTTCATCGATCGCGGTCTGACGGACGACCCGTCGCTGACGCGCGTCGCGATCCTGCTCCTGATCTCGCAGCTGGCGCTGATCTTCCGCGAGGTGTCGCGTGGAGCGGGCTACTACGCCGCCCTGAGCGTCACCCGCGAGCTGCTCCCGCCGCCGCAGCCTGGCTCGGTGGGGGGCGACCAGCCCCTCCCCACGAGCTCCCCGTCGGCGGCAGCGCCGTCGATCGGCGGCCCGGGCGGCCCGCAGTACCCGATCGGTGACGCGGGCGGGGATGGCGACGACGCCGGCGACAGCGGCGGCACCCAGGTCGCGTTCTGACCCTTACCGAACCAGGTTCACAA
>JAJFFA010000570.1 GCA_021776885.1 Planctomycetota bacterium | reverse complement strand
GAGGCCCCACAGGTAGCCCATGTTGTTCGACTGGATGTTGCGGTCGACGAAGATCTCCATGCTGCCGTCGCCGTCCAGGTCGCAGACGTTGTAGGGCCCGGCGCTACCGCCACCGAGGCCGCCCTCGAAGCTGACGAAGGGGAAGCCGGCGACGTTGCTGCCATCGTGGTGCCAGGCGAAGAGCTGCGCGCTGGGGATCCCGATCCCGCCGTTGTGTCCACCGAGCAGCTCCAGGTCGCCATCCCCGTCGAGGTCGACCAGGGTCGGCGCCGCCTGGGAGCGGTTGGGGATGCTGCGCGGCCAGCCGGCGAGGGCCGTCCCGTCGTGATGGAAGACGTGGTACTTGGGATCGTTCAGGGTCGACGTCGCGATCTCGAGGTCGCCATCTCCGTCCATGTCGCCCAGGGCCGGCGAGGCGTTGGAGAAGTTCTCCTGGGGCAGGCTGATCGGAAAGCCCGGCAGGAGGCTGCCGTCCGTCTCGAAGGCGTAGAGGCTGTCGAAGGACAGGTAGACGATCTCGAGGGATCCATCCGCGTCCAGATCCGCCACGGCGGGTGAGCCCGTGGGCACGTGGTCGAGGTCCACGGGCCACTGCCCCGTGGTCCACTCCGAGCCATCCGGCTCGAAGACGTGCAAGCGGCCGATGGGGCTGGCCCGTTCCGGCACGAGGATCTCGAGCACGCCGTCGTCATCGAGGTCGGAGAGCGTCGGCGACCCCGCCAGGTTGTTGTTGCCCACGCTGACCGGAAAGCCGGGGGCTGCTGCGCCCAGGTGGTCGAGGACGTACAAGCGCCCGCCGTCCGTGACCCCGCGGGTGAACTGCACGATCTCCATGTCCCCATCCCCCTCCAGGTCCGCGATGCTCGGCGCGTACTGCGGCAGCTGGATGACGGCCGACGGGAAGCCCGGCTTGTAGTTCCCGGCGAAGTCCCACACGTGCACCCCCGCATCGGTATTCGACAGGACGATCTCGAGCGGGCCGTCCTGGTCGATGTCCGCGAAGGCCACGCCGCGCAGGGGCGTGAAGTTGAGCTGCCCCTGGATCATCAGCACCTTGGGCCAGCCGGGCATCTGCGGAAAGCCGGGACCTGGCGCGAGGTCCGGCGCCGGCCCGGCGACGCGGAACTCCTCGACCCGGGCCAGCCCCGCGGTCTCCGAGTTCGCCGCGTCGACGCTCATGCGCTGCACGACGTGGTGGGTCTGTCCGGCCGCGCGGCCACAGACAAGGGTCAGGAGCGAGAGCACGAGATAGAGCGTTCGAAGCACGGAATCCTCCGGTCCTGGGGTAGGCCCCACGATAGCCGCCGGGCCCGATGCCGTGCACCCGGGCCCGTGCACACTTGCCCGAACGGCTAGCGCTTGCGCCGTCCGCGGCCGGGCCGGCGCTCGGCGCGGGCCTGACGCGGGTCCTCGGGCCAGGAGTGCTTGGGGTAGCGCGCGCGCAGCTCCTTGCGTACCTGGGCGTAGGTGTTCGACCAGAAGCTCTCGAGGTCGTCGGTGACCTGCTGCGGGCGACCGTTCGGCGCGCACAGGTGCAGCAGCACGCGCACGCGGCCCGCCGCCACCGTCGGCGTCGTCGCCAGCCCGAAGACCTCCTGGATGCGCACCGCCAGCACGGGCGGGCGGCTCGGGTCGTCCGGGTCGTACGCCAGGCGGATGTTCGAGCCGCTCGGGACCTCGATGCGCTCGGGCGCGTCGCGCGCCAGGGCACTGCGCTGAACGTGGGTCAGCTGGCCCGAGAGGGCTTCGATCAAGGGCGCCCGGCGCAGGTCGGCGAAGGAGCGCGCGCCCGCGGCGAAGAGCGGGATGCGCTCGGCCAGGGAGGCGGCGTCGAAGCCGGGCAGCTCGAGCTCGGGACGCCAGGCCGCGAGGGCGCGCACGCGACCCAGGAAGCTGACCAGCTCGGGGCGTTCGAGGCCGAGGGCGCGCACGGGGTCGACGGCGGCGGCCGCGACCAGGACCGCCTCGCTCGCCGCGCCGGCGGGCGCGGCGGCCTCGACCTCGTCGAGCACCAGGCCGCGCCAGGACGTGCGCTTCTTCGCCACCACACGTTCGCGCTGGGCGTCCCACTCGGGCTCGACGCGCTCCTCGAAGCCCTCGGGGTCGAGCCACTCGCGCTCGACGCAGGAGACCTGCCGCGCCAGGGCCTCGCCGCTGCCCGCATCCAGGTCGAGGCAGACGAAGAGCTGCGCCTCGCGCACGGCGCTGGTGGGCGCGAGGCGCACACCCCGACCGCCGATCGAGACGGCTCGGTCCGAGCCCGGGGCGCGGCGCCGGGCGAGGCGATCGGGCCAGGCCTGGAAGACGCAGCGCAGGAGGGCATCCGCGCTCGAGGGCGGGGCGGGGGCGGGCGGCTCGCCCAGCTCGCCCTGCACCCGGGCGGCCAGGCGCTCGAGCTGGTCCGCCAGGGCCAGGCGGCCGCGGCCGGCCCCCCGGGAGAGGCGCCCGAAGGGGAAGTCTCCGCGTCCATCGCGCTCGAAGTCAGCCAGGGCGTACACCCGGTCTAGCAGGTCCGAGTCCGAGACGTGGGTCGAGGGCGGC
>JAJFFA010000569.1 GCA_021776885.1 Planctomycetota bacterium | reverse complement strand
TGGTCTCTTCCCTCTTGTGGGGCTCGTTTCGTCTGTCGCTCGCGGGGGGGGGGTGGGGGGGGCGCGCCGGTTGGCTCGCGCGCCCCACGGCCATCTGTCCGTCGCGGCGGCCCCAGGTGGCCGTTCCGCAGGCGTGGTCTTCGATCTGGATCTCGACGGGCTCGCCGGCGCGGACACCGAGGGAGATCACGTCACCCACCTCGATCGCCAGGAGGTCGGCCAGGGGTACGTCCACCGCGCCCAGGAAGGCGGCCAGGTGCAGGCCGACCTCGCCCAGGTGCTCGGGCAGGACGGTGGGTTCGGAGGAGCTCTCGGGGAGAGCGCTGTCCGCGAAGCCCGGGACGTAGAGGCGTAGGTCGCTCATGCCCCACTCGAGCTCGAGGGTCATGTGCAGGGCGAGGCGCTGGGGGTCGCGCTCGTCGAGGTCGCGCACGTGGTCGGCCAGACCCTCGACCCCCTGCACCAGCTCCTGGACCTCGGGCTTGACCCCGAGCCGCTCGCTGACGACCTCGAGGACGCCGGCCAGGACGCCACTGACGATGCGCGCCTCGGTCGCGGAGAGCGGGCGCTCGACGGCTTCCGGGCTGCTCGTGCCCGAGAGCAGGATCTCGGCGACCGCGACGGCAGCCGGAGTGTCCCAGACGAACCAACCGGTGCCGGCCTGGGTTCGGAAGGGCAGGACGACGGCGGGTGGGGCCAGCTCGGAGGTGACGCGCAGGGTGCCGATCTCGTCGACGGCGATCAGGGCCAGCTTGGCGCTCTGACGCAGGCGCCGCGCGAGGGCGCTGCCGAGGGGGCGCAGATCGCCTCCGACCTCGCGCGCCAGGCGCTCGCGGGTCGAGATGGAGATGCGTCGCGGCGCGGTGAAGTCACGCGGCTCGACGTCGCCCGCGCCGTTCGGCGGGGCGTCGTGCTCGAGACCCTCGTGCAGGGCCTCGACTTCGAGCGGTTCGACTTCGGAACTCAAGGGGGTCCTGCGCGTCCTACTGGGCGATCAGCTCGCGGGCGAAGAGCTGGCGGATGCGGCCGTGTACGCCGACCTGCACCTCGCCCTGGAACTCGGGGTTGATCTCGGTCACGTCGATGTAGAGCACCTCGCCGGTGCTGGCGTTGAGCGGCAGGTCCTCTTCGGTGCCGGTGTAGGTGACGACGGGTCCTTCGTCGATCTGCAGCGTGCGGGCCACGGCATCCACCTTCAGGAGGTGCTCCCAGTAGCGGCCGCGGAAGGTGGCTCGGTCGAAGGAGATACCCGGGCGCAGCCCCGACTCTTCATCGAGCTGCATGGGCTGGGTCGTGGCACCGATGTGGAGCGGGAAGAGGTGCGGGTTGAGCACATCGCGCAGCTCCGCCAGGAAGGCCTCGCGCGCCGGCCCCTCGTAGGCCTCCTGGAGAGACTTGCCCGAGATCATGCGCCCCACGCGGTCGCGCAGCATCGGATCGTAGAGCGGGTCCTCCAGGCGCCCGGGCAAGTACATCGGGTCGTAGGCGAAGTACATGCAGTCGAGCAGGGTCTGCAGGTAGCGGCGCTGCTGGTTGTCCTTCAGGTTGGTGCTGAACTTCTCCTCGAACAACGAGTGGTGGTAGGGGCCCTGGAAGCGATGCCGGGGCGGGTCGCCGGGCAGGGCCACGACCGCCGCCGTGGCGCCCAGGGCCAGGGTGCCCACGACGCCCAGGATCAGCTTCAAGGGGCCCTTCTTCTTGGGCGCCTCTTCGCCTTCGGCGACCTCGGCCGCGTCCTTCTTTGCTTCTGCTTCGGGCTCTGCCATGGGTCGGTTCCTATTCGCGCGGAGCGATCAGGCGCGCGTCGACGCGGCGCGCGTTCTGGGTGTCTTCGCGCAGCCAGGCGCGGGCCTCGACGCGATCCGATGGGTATCCGTGCTCGTCGATCAGGTAGCGGCGGACCTCCTCGGCGCGTGAGAACGCCAGCCAGCGCGGATCGCTGGCGGCACCACGCCCGCTGTCGCTGGCGTGTCCCTCGAGGACGAGGAGCTGTCCCTTCGCCGGGCGCAGCGAGTCGGCCAGGCGATCGAGGTAGTTGCGCGAGAGCACGGTCAGGGCGAAGGAGCCGTCGTCGAAGGCCGCCACCCGCGGCTGGGAGAGCTCGCGCTTGGGCTCGAGGGCCTTGGCCAGCTCGGCGCGCACCAGCTCGAGGTTGGTGGCCTCGGAGCCCTCTACGAGTTCGTCGCTGGGGGGCAGGTTGAAGCGCCTGCGGACCTGGTTGAAGATCCCCTGCTTCTCCTGTGCGGACATGATGCCGTTCAGCCCGTGGGACTCGATGGCCACGATGAAGGAGCCGACACCCGCCGCGAGCAGGCCGTAGTTGCGCTCCTTGGCCATGGCCACGAGCAGGATGAAGAAGCACAGGATCAGGGTCATCATGTCCCCGAAAGAGACCATGTACGCGGGCGCGCCCCTGGGCTTCTCTTCCTTGATCTTCGCGCCCATCAGCGTCCCCCCGCGGCGCTGCCGGTGGGCCTCGCCGTGCTGGTCAGGACGCGCACCTCGACGCGTCGGTTCTGGGTGCGCTGGGAGGGGGACTCGCCCGACGTGACCGGTCGGTTCTGCCCCAGGCCAGCGACCTGCACGCGGGAGGGGTCGATGCCGGCCGCAACCAGGACGTCCGCGGCGGCGACCGCGCGGGCGCAGGACAGGGCCTCGGCGCTGGGCAGGCTGGGTGTCGCCTTGAACTCGGAGTCGGCGAAACCCTCGACCACCAGGGTGTGGTCGTAGTGGCGCATCACCTCGGCCAGCTCCTCCAGGGAGCGGCGCAGTGCAGCGTTGGGTTGGGTGCCACCGGGGCTGAAGGAGGCCTGCGATCCGAAGCGCAGCAGCATGCCGTCGGGGACGCTCTTCGGGTCGACCTCCTTCTGGCCCGCGTCGGGCTTCTGGCCCATGTTCTCGAGGGCCTCGGACAGCTTCTCGGGCGGGCGCGCGTGGGGAATGTCTGCACCCTGGCTCACGTTCATCGCCGACATGACGTCGTTCGCGGGGGGAGTCACGTCCGTCGAACCGCTGGAGTCGACGATGCCGCGTGTCCCGATGATGTTCTGCGGGAACGTGAAGACGTCGTACTGCTCCAGGCTGGAGAAGGTGAACAGCAGGATGAAGAACGTCACCAGCAGCGAGATCATGTCCACGAAGGTCGTGATCCAGAGCGGTGCCCCATCGGGCTCTTCGTCGATCGCGGCAGCCATCAGGCCTCAATCTCCTTGCGCGCGCTGGGGGGCAGGTAGCCCTTGAGCTTCTCCTGGATCAGCTGCGGCTTCTCGCCGGACTGGATCGCGACGATGCCCTCGACCATCAGGCTGCGCAGCAGGGTCTCCATCTTGGCGCGCATCTCGAGCTTGCCGGCCATGGGGATGAAGACCATGTTGGCCGCCATGGCGCCATAGAGCGTCGTCAGGAGCGCCGTCGCCATGCCGATACCGATCGAGCTCGGGTCGGACAGGTCCTGCAGCATCTGCACCAGACCGACCAGCGTTCCGATCATTCCGAAGGCCGGCGCGAACGCCCCCATCTGGTCCAGGATTTTCTTGCCGGTCGAGTGGCGCTGCCCCTCCCACTCGGCCTCGAGCTCCATGATGTCGCGCACGGTCTCGCCGCTGAAGCCGTCGATCACCAGCTGCACGCCCTTGGCGAAGAACTTGTCGTCCACTTCCTGCAGCTTGGCCTCGAGGGCCAGGAGACCCTCCTTCCGCGCCAGGTTGGCGTAGGAGACGATGCGCTCGATCTCGGCGGTCGGCGAGGGCGCCTTGTGGAAGGCGGTCACCAGCATGACCTTGACGACTGGCTTCAGGTCGCTGGGCGGGAAGGCCAGCATGGTCACCGCAGCGGTCCCCCCCAGCACGATGATCATCGAGGGGATGTGGATGAAGATCGGGATGCCGCCGGGGCCGACAGCCATGGCGGCGAGCACCAGGATGAAGGCCAGGGCGAAGCCGACGACAGTGTTGATGTCCATGGGGAGGGATGGGCCAGGCCTGCCTTCCAGTGGGGGAGAAGGCGGGAACCCGACCCCTTATCGACATCGAAGTGGGCGCGCTTGATGCGGATCGTGTTCGAAGCGCGTGCTGGCCCGGGGCCTGCTAGAGGCCGGCCTTTCGGTAGGCCTCCGCGTACTCGAGGTACCTCTCCCGCGGGATCTCGTTGATCAGCTCGGAGGCGCGCTCCTCGGACAGGGCGCGCAGGATGCGGGCGGCTTCCTGGGGCCCGAAGAGCGTCAGGTTCTGGGCCAGGTCGCGGGCCTTGCCGGCCTCGAAGATCCGGGCCATGCTCTTCCAGCTCGCGTTCTCACGCTCGCTCTGGACGCGCTCATCGCGCTCGAGCTCGTCCGAGCGCTGGCCCAGCTCGAGGGTCTCCTCGATCAGGGTCGTGCGGATCTCGACCAGCTCCTCCCAGCGCTCCTCGAGCTGACGCTCGCGGACCTCGAGCTCCGCCTCGCGGCGAGCGATCTTCGAGCGCTCGAGCTCGGTCGACTCGATGCGCGACTTCAGGCTGCGCTGCAGACCGGAGAGCTCGTCCGCGCTGAAGGGCGAGGGCAACAGGAAGGCGCGCAGGGGGCTGGCGCTGGCCTCGCGCACCTCGGCCTCGGGACGTCGGTCGGCTTCGAGCTGCTCTACCAGGTCGCGCGGGGCCTCCTCGGCGTCCGTGCCTAGCTGTTCGGGGGCCGAGAACAGGGCCCCGATCACGGCGACGTCGTGCATCGGCGTGCCGCTCACAGCGGCCACGGTGAAGAACGAGAGCAGGAAGAGGACCAGGCCTCCGGCGCCGAACAGCGCCATCTTGGTCTTTTGGTTCATGCGTTGGCATCTCCTGTGCGCCGCTCGCGCAGGGCGCGGTCAGCGAAGCGGCGGGACGCGATCTCGTCCATGTCGATGGACTCCTCGCGGCGCTCTTCGAGGGCGTATTCCTGGGCCAGCCGGCTGCGCAGGCGCTCGAGGCCCTGGGCCGCGCTGCGCTTCTCGGTCCAGTTGGGTCGTAGGGCTTCGGCCTGCAGGCGCGCGGTGCGCGCGCGCTCGCGCGCGGCCAGGGCCTGGGCCAGGCCGGCGTCGAGCGCGAGGTCCCAGGCCATGCGCTCGGCCGGAGTGGCGGCCGGGCTGGAGACGACGTCGGCGCGTGCCGCCTCGAGCCGCGAGCGCTGGACGTCCGCCAGGCTCTCCTGGCTGCGCGCCTCGTAGTCGGCACCGGCCAGCTGCACGCGGGCGACGCGTTCCTCGACCTCGCGCACGCGCAGGATGCGCTCGAGGCGAAAGCGGAAGGGCTTCACAGCGCACCTCCGGCGGCACACAGCAGCGCCAGCATCTCGCGCGTCTCGGCCAGGGACGTGGTCTCGCCCTGGTCCTGCCGCAGCAGCGCGTCGACCGCCGGCATCAGGGCCACGGCGCGGTCCAGCTGGGGGTTGGTCCCGGCCTTGTACGCGCCGATCTCGACCAGGTCGCGGCCCTCGCGCCAGGCCGAGATCGACTCGCGCACGAGCCCGGCTGCGCGCAGGTGATCGGAGGCAACCAGGGAGGGCATCAGGCGCGAGAGGCTGCCGGGCACGTCGATGGCGGGGAAGTGACCGCGCTCGGCCAGCTCGCGCGAGAGCATGACGTGGCCGTCCAGGAGTCCGCGCAGGGTGTCGGCCACCGGGTCGTTGGCATCGTCGCCGTCGAGCAGGATGGTGAGCAGGCCCGTGATGCTGCCGGCGGGGGTGCGCCCCATGCGTTCGACCAGCTTGGGCACCGTGGAGAAGAAGCTGGGCGGATAGCCGCGCACGGTGGGGGGCTCGCCGGAGGCCAGGCCGATCTCGCGCATGGCGGCGGCGAAGCGCGTGACGGAGTCCATGACGAACAGGACGTTGCGGCCCATGTCGCGGAAGAACTCGGCCAGGGTCAGGGCCAGGAAGGGGGCGGTGAAGCGCTCGATGGGCGAGCGGTCGGACGTGGCGACGACCATCACCGAGCGCTCCCGGCCCGCGGGTCCCAGGACGTCGTCGAGGAAGGTGCGCACCTCGCGGCCACGCTCGCCGACCAGGCAGCCGATGACGAGGTCCGCGTCGGTGCCGCGCGTGATCTGCCCCATCAGGCTCGACTTGCCCACTCCCGAGCCGGCGAAGATGCCCAGACGCTGGCCGCGACCGAGGGTGTTCAGGCCGTCGATGGCGCGCACACCGGTCTGCAACGGCTCGTTGATGGGGACGCGCTGCAATGCCGGAGGCGCGCTCTGGCGCACCTCGCGCAGCGGGCCGCGGGCAACGGGGCCGTCGTCGAGGGGGCGCCCGAAGCCGTCGAGCACGCGGCCCAGGAGGGCCTCGGAGATGGGCAGGGCGAAGGGGCGCCCGAGGGCCACGACCTCCTGGCGTGGGGCGATGCCGTTCAGCTCGCCATGGGGCATCAAGAGCGTCGTGCTGCCGCGGAAGCCGACGACCTCCGCGTCGATCGAGGCGCCGTCGCCGCGGTCGATGCGACACAGCTCGCCCAGGGCGGCCGGCACGCCGGTGGCCTCGACCAGTACCCCCGAGACCACGTCGACGTGGCCACGGAAGAAGGGCTGCGTGGCGGCCCGGATCTGATCGCGTGCGTTCCCGAGGTCCATCAGGTGTGGCTCCCGGAGAGGCGCTCGCGTACGGCCGCGAGCACCGCCTCGCGCTCGCGCACGAGCAGGCCCAGGGGCGTCTCGACGTGGACGTCGCCGCGCTCGAGGGTCTCGTCAGCGGCGAGCACCGTGCGGTCACGGAAGGGCACGCCCTCGAGGGCGGCCAGGTCGTCGGGGTGCAGGTGCACGCGCGCGTCACCCCGGCCCGCTCCGGAATCGGCTAGACAGGCGCGAACGACGCGCTCGAGCTGCATGTGTCCCGCGTCGACCTCGCTGCACAGAAACTGGCGTGCGATCTCGAGGGCAAGTTCGATGGCCAGGCTGGCGAGCTCTTCGCGCGCCGCCTCGGTCTGCAGGGCGAGCGCCTCGACGGCGGCGTCCAGACGGCCGGCGGCGGCCTCGCGCTCCTGGGTGGTCGCCTGCGCTGCGCCCCGCGCCTGCGCCGCGGCAAGCATCCGGTCCAGGACGAGTGCGCGCAGCTCGTCGATGGAGTGGGCGCTGGCTCGCGCAGCGCTGGGGGCTGCGTGCAGGCGGGCTCGGGTGCGGACGGTCGCCATGCTGCGCTAGCTCAGGAGCTCCTCGGTGGAACGGTTCAGGGTGAACTCGCCGCCCTCCATCAGACCGCGCACCGTGCGCATGATCTCGCCACGCGCCTCCATCACTTCGGAGACGGCCTTGGCGCCGGCTAGCTCGCGCTCCTCGGCGACCATTTCACGCACGCGCGAGGACAGGTTGTCCATCACAGCCTTCTCGACCGCCGCGGACGAGCCCTTGAGGGAGATCGAGAGGGTGCGCGTGTCGATCGAGGCCAGGATCTTCTGCATCGAGCGCTTGTCGATCG
>JAJFFA010000568.1 GCA_021776885.1 Planctomycetota bacterium | reverse complement strand
TCCTGAACCAGGTCCTCGAGCAGCGACTGTTCTTCGGGCGTCAGCTCCTCGGTCGAGAGCACTGCCCGAGCCGCGCGCACGGCGTCGTCCGGAAGTTCGGCGTGGCCCGCCTCGTGCATCCGGCGACGCAGCTGATTGACGACAAACTGGTCCAGCAGGGGAAGGGCAGCGCTCATGGGGACAGGCTCGGTTCGAGTCGATGCGGAGACGGCGTTGCCGTGACGACAGCAACCTCTCCAGTATGGGCATGAGAAGGGATCACGTTCTCGTCCGACAATTCTCGAGAAGTCTCGTGATACGCGGAACCGGCGCTTCTCGCTGCCCCACTACCCTTCCGAAGGCGCTCGGGGCTCGGGCGCCAGATTCTCTCCATATTCCCGAGGCGAGAATCTCTCCCCGCGTCATTCTCTCGATGAGGTCCCCGAACGCCCCTTTCGGCCTGCGGCACCGGACAACCCGTCGAACGCCGCCCCCAGATGCCCATCGAAACAGGTGCTCGTTTTCTCCTGGTGCTCGCTCCGCTGCTGATCACGGGATGCAATTCGGGACTCGCCGCATTGATCTCCGCGTCGGACTCCGGGGGCTCAACGACCGTGTCTACGACCGTCAGCAACGTGGCGGTCAGCGACTCGAGGAACTCGCCGGCCGAGATCGGGTTCACGTTGACGGGCCAGACGGTCGACGCGGTGCACATCGAATACCTGCGGCCGGCCGGCACCGGCGGCACCGGCGGATACGTGCCGATCGCCACCCTCGGCGCCGGCGCCGTGAACATCTCCTCGAGCGGTGCGGCCAACCGGTTCGACTGGGCCTTCGCGAGCGAGCTCGGAACGGGCTTCGTCGGCGGTCTGGTCGTGCGCGTGAGGCTGGACAACGACTCGAGCGCCACGACCAGCGAGCCTGTCGGTGTCGGCAACAGCCCACCGTCGATCTCACCGTTCGCGTTCCCGGCCAGCGAGGTCGTCGGCGTCGTCGGAATGCTCTTCACCGTCGCAGACACGAACGACACCGTCTCGCTCGAGGTGGAGGTCAATGCCGACGCGCAGAACGGTTTTCCCGAAGGCTCGTGGGAGCCAGCGCTGCCTGACCTCGGCGAGGTGCTCGCCCCCTTCGTGGCCGCGGAGTCGGGCACCACCGTGTCCTTCCACTGGGACGTCGTCGGGCAGTACGGGCCGCTCGACTCCGGAGTGAAGGTTCGCGCGACAGCCGTCGACACGGCGGATCCCGGCGAGGAGCCGCTGCGACACCAGCTCGAGGGTGGCTCCCTCCTGCTCGTCGACAACAACGCCCCCCCGGTGGTCTCCCTCGACGCTGCCTCGTTCTTGCTGAGTGATGACCAGCGCCGCGGCATCGTGGTGCCCTACACGCTGAGCGACGCCGAGGGCGACACGCTGGACCTGGTGTTCCAGTGGACGCTGGAGGGGGAAGCGTTCGTGGACCTGCCCGACGATGAAGCCAGCGTTGAGGAGATCCTTGGCGACCCGGTCTTGCGTGAACAGTTCCGCATCGCGACCCCGTACTCCATGCCTGTCGCCGGGCTCGCCCAGCCAACGGGCGAGGCCGACACGATCGAGCTGCCGGAGCTGGGCTCGAGCCAGTCTCACCTCTTGCAGTACGCCGAGCAGCCGGGCGGCGATCTGAGCCGCGCGCTCGACGGCTACGAGCTGGAGCTCTTGCGGACCTCGAGGATCCCGGAACCCCTGGCCGCGACCTGGCCCGCCAATCCGCTGGACGGTCCCGTCGCGGTCCTACCCACGAGCGACGCCACGACGGCCTACGTCCTCGATCGGGCGGTTGCCATGACGTGGCGAGTGCGCGAGATCGATCTCGCCACGGGCGCCGTGCTGGCTGAACTCGCGAGCGGCGTCGGCGAGCCGGACACGATGACCCTGGAGCGCGGCGGCGCGGCGCTCCTGGTCGCCGCCCATGATCTCAACGTGCGCATCTGCCGCGTCGATCTCGACACGCTCGACGTGCTTGCGATCTTCGATGCTGCCGGCCCGCTTCCGGGCGACGCGATCCGCGGCCTGGCCAGCGTCGGCAGCGAGATGGTGCTGGCGACCGTGGGCGACGAGCTCTTGCGCCTGAACTACGCCGACCCGTTCGCGACGACGAGCGCCTCCGTGCTGGATGGCCTCGCGACGCCCTGGGGCGTGGCCCTCGACCCGGTGCGCACGAACCGCGTCTATCTCGCCGAACGAGACTTCGCCGGAGTCGGCCGCGTACTCTCCGTGGATCTCGACACGCTCATCGTGAAGCCGCTCCTGAGCGCTTCGCCTGGACTGCCGCACCCCGAGAGCCTGGCTCTCGCGCGCGGAACCCGCTTGCTCGTGCTCACCGACGAGACGCCGGCCGACGGGACCAAGGAGCTGCGCGCGCTCGAGCTGGACAGCGTCCAGGTCGACCTGCTCACGACCGAGCTCCCGGAGAGCGCGACCGGCCTCGCGGTGGGCGAGGACGACCTGCGCCTGCTCGCCCTGGTCAGCGGGCACGACGTGGCCGCTGGCGGCGGCGTTGTCCAGCGTCGCACGATCGTGGGCTATGACCCGATCGGCCGGGTGGCGACCGTCGATGCCGCCTTCGCTCCCCCGATCCCCGAGGGGATCTCCTCGGGCCTGTTCTGGCGG
>JAJFFA010000567.1 GCA_021776885.1 Planctomycetota bacterium | reverse complement strand
CTTCGTCAACGGGGCGCAGATCCCCATCGACCAGTTCCTGGTCTCGGGGGAGGCCAAGTGGCGCCAGCACTGTGGCCTGGTACTGCTCTTGCCCCACGGCTACGACGGCATGGGACCGGAGCACTCGAGCGCCCACCCCGAGCGCTTCCTGGCCGCCTGCTCCGGGGGCAACCTGACGGTGGCCTGCTGCTCGACCGGGGCCCAGTACTTCCACCTCCTGCGGCGCCAGGCGCGGGCGCAGACCAAGCGTCCCCTGATCGTCTTCAATCCCAAGTCGCTGTTGCGCGACCCGCGCGCCGCGAGCCCCGTCGCCGACCTGGCCCAGGGGCACTTCCAGGAGGTCGTCGACGACCCGGCCGCTCCCGACCCGAAGGGGGTCGAGCGCGTGCTCCTGTGCATGGGCAAGATGGCCCACGACCTCATGGCCCACCGCGACGCCGAGGGTCGCACGGACGTGGCCATCGTGCGCCTCGAACAGCTCTACCCCTTGCCGCGCAAGGCACTCTTCGAGCGCATCGATCACTATGCCCCGAAGGAGCTCTTCTGGGTCCAGGAGGAGTCCCGCAACCTGGGGGCCTGGACCTACCTGATGCAGCGCTTCAGCGACCTCTCGCGCGCGATCCGCTACGCGGGCCGGCCCGAGTCCGCCAGTCCGGCCACCGGCTCCTACAGCCGCCACACGGCCGAGCAGAAGCACGTGATCGAGCGCGCCTTCGGCTGAGCCGCTCCGGGACGTAGGCGACGGGCACGGATCCGGAAACGCTTTCCCAGGTCCCGCGGGAGCGGCGCACGGCGAGTGGAAAACGTTTCGCCCCGGCGGGGGAGAAAGACCGACTCTGCCCATTCGGAGACTGGCCCGCGCTCCGCTGCTCCGGGCGTATGAATACAGCTCTCCGCACCTCCGCGTTCCACTCCTTCCGCGCTCCGCTGCGCGCCCTCAGCGCGATCGGCGCCGGCCTGGCCCTGGCGCCCGCCCTCGCAGCCCAGGGCGGGCTCGACTGCGACGGGATCCCATACTGCGTCTCGACGCCCAACTCCACCGGCCTACCGGCGTTGATGGAGTCGAACGGTCAGTGCGACATCGCCGACCAGGCCTTCACCCTGCGCGCAACCAACGTGCCCAACAGCTTCGGGATGTTCCTGTACAGCGCAGGCCAGACGAGCAGCGGCCTGGGGCTGCCCTTCGGTAACGGCTACCGCTGCGTGGGCACCCTGACGGACCGCGTGCAGCGGCTGCCCCTGCGCCAGGTCACGGGCAACACCCTCGAGTTCGACGTCGACTTCGACTCGCTCTCGCCCATCATGCGCATCGGCGCGGGCTCGACCTGGAACTTCCAGGCCTGGTTCCGCGACGGCGCCGCCGGCGGCGCGGGCTTCGACCTCTCCAACGGACTGACCGTCCGCTTTGCCGACGCGCGCGTCGACTTCGCCGCTGATGCCTCGGACCTGGACGAGGACGCGGGCGCGGGCCTGGTGCGCGTCGAGCTGTCCGCGCCGGCAGCGGCCGATGTCGAGATCGCGTACCAGCTGTCGGGCGCTGCCCAGGTCAACCAGGACTTCACCATCGCCCCCTTCCCGCTGCTCATCCGCGCCGGCGAGACCTCGGCCGACCTGACGGTCAGCCCCCTCGACGATGGCCTGGCCGAGGGTCCGGAGGCCTTCACGATCACCCTCGATCCGCCCACCGGCGCCAGCCTGGGCACGCGCGTCGAGCACACCGTGACCCTGATCGACCCGCGCCTGGTCGACGCCGACGACTTCAACGCCGCGAACCTGGACCTCTCGACCTGGACCTTCGTCGATCCGGCCGGCGACGGCAGCCTGCGCCTGGTCGGGGCCGGGAGCGGCGACGCTGCCCTCGAGCTGACGGTGCCTGCGGGCAATGACCACGAGGCCTGGCAACAGAACCGCACGCTGCGCGTCATGCAGTCCGTCGAGGACACTGACCTGGGCATCGTCGTCGCCTTCAAGAACCCCCTCGACCAGGCCTACCAGGAGCAGGGCCTGATCTTCGAGAACGACGCGGACGACTTCCTGCGCTTCGAGTTCTATCACGACGGGAACGACCTGCACGTCTTCGCCTCGCACACCGTGGCCGCCCAGCCGACCGCCGTCTTCGACGGCATCGTCGCCGCCGGCGCGTGGGACGGCAGCCAGGGGCTCTTGATGAAGGTCGAGCGCAGCGGCCAGCACTGGACCCAGAGCTGGGCTCTCGAGGGGGGCAGCTGGCAGACCGCCGCGGACTTCGACCACGCCCTGGTGCTGACCGCGGTCGGCCCCTACGCCGGCAACGCGGGCTCCACCGCTCCGCAGCACACGGCCGTGGTCGACTACTTCCACGCGGTGGGCGAGACCCTGAACGGCGAGGACCTGGGGGCCGAGTCCGCCGACGTGCGAGCACCGTTCCTGTACCGCGCCGCGGGCAACTCCATGGGCAGCTCCGTGGTGGGTGTGGCCTGGAAGAGCGACGAGCAGGCGGGCGGACGCCTCGAGTACGGCACGACCAGCGCCTACGAGCTGGGCACCTACACGACCCTCAGTCCTGCCTACGAGCAGCAGGTGAGCGTCAGTGGCCTGAGCGCGAGCACCACCTACCACTTCCGCGTCGTCTCCAGCGATGCGCTGGGCAACGAGTCGAGCGCCGAGGACATCGTCGTGGGCACGGCCCCGGAGGGGCACACCGGTGCCCCGGTCGTCGACGTCTGGTACGCCCAGGTGAACCCGGCGGGGGACCTGGTGCGGCGCTTCGGTCACCTCGGCAACACCCAGACCTACGCCAACATCCTGGGCAACGTGTACGACCTGGAGGGCAGCGTGCAGTCCCTGACCTACAGCCTGAACGGCGGCGCCGAGCAGAATCTGTCCATGGGCACCACGGCGCCGATTCCGTACCGCCTGACGGGCGTCGGTGACTTCAACGTCGAGGTCGACACCGCGCTCCTCGTGGACGGCACGAACGACGTCATGCTGCGCGCGACGGACGACGAGGGCAACGTGGCCGCGCACCTGGTGCGCCTCGAGTACGACGCCGGAAACGTCTGGCCCCTGCCCTACACCGTCGACTGGTCGACGGCGCAGGAGATCGAGGACGCGGCGCAGGTGGTCG
>JAJFFA010000566.1 GCA_021776885.1 Planctomycetota bacterium | reverse complement strand
CGCGCGGATCGAGGCCGTTCGCCTCCAGGTGCGCGAGCATGCGCCCCAGGCTCTCGTCCCCCGCCGCTCCGCCCTCGAAGCGCTCTGCGGCCTCGGCCAGGGGGCGCTCTTCGCCCAGGTGGTAGGGGATGTGCCCCAGGTGGCACAGGGTCGACGAGACGTGGCCCTCGAGGGCGTTCGCGTGCAGCAGGTCCGGGTCGTTCGCGTGCACGGCGTCGAGGAAGTTCTGGAAGTGATTGCCCGCGCCCTCGAAGACGCGCAGCTCCTTGCCCTGCTTGTCGTAGGCCAGCGTACGGTCGTAGCTGGCGATGGCGAGGTAGCCCTCCTCGCACTCGAACAGCGTGCCGATGGTCGCGCCGCGGTGGGCCTCGGTCGGCAGACCGCGCACCTCGAACACGAGCTGCTGCTCGCCGTAGTCGTAGACCGCGACCTGGCTGTTCGGTGTGTCGCCGTCGTCCGTGTAGCCCAGCCGGCCAGCGACCGAGGCGACGGCCCGCGGCAGGCCCGCCTGGCCCAGACCCCAGCGCGCCAGGTCCATCTGGTGCACGCCCTGGTTGCCCAGGTCACCGTTGCCCGTGTTGAAGTCCCAGTGCCAGTCGTAGTGCAAGCTCTTGCGGCGCAGGGGCACGAAAGCGGCGGGGCCCGTCCAGCGCTCGTAGTCGCAGCTGAAGGGCGGCTGCTGCGGACCGTCGACGCGGCCGATGCTCTGGCGGCGCTTGTAGCACAGTCCGCGCGCCACGAGCACGCGCCCCAGGCCTCCGGCGTGGAGCCACTCGATCGCCGCGCGCGACGCGGGGTAGCTGCGCGCCTGGGTGCCGTGCTGCACCAGCTTGCCAGAGCGGCGCGAGGCCTCGAGCAGGGCGCGGCCCTCGGCCACGCTGTGGCTCAGGGGCTTTTCGACGTAGACGTGCTTGCCCGCCGCGAGGGCCATGACCGTGCCCAGGGCGTGCCAGTGGTTGGGGGTCGCGATCGAGACGGCGTCGAGGGACTCGTCCGCGAGCATGTGCGCCAGGTCGCGGTAGACCTTGGCTTCGGGGACCGCGGCCAGGGCCGGGGCCATGACGCCCTCGTCGACGTCGCACAGGGCGACGACCTCGGCGTCGGGCGAGTCCTTGAAGGCCTTGATATGGGCACGTCCGCGGCCGCGCACGCCGACGACTCCGATGCGCAGGGGAGTGCCGCGCCGCGGGCGGCGCGGCCGCTCGAGGGCCAGGGCCGGCGTGGCTCCCAGCGCCGCGGCGGCTGCCGCAGCCGCCGCAGTCAGGAGGGAGTCCTCGAACAGACGGCGGCGGGTGATCGCTCGCTGGTGGTGCTTCATGCGCAGGTCAGGGGTTGCAGAGGACGCGGAAGCCGAGCTGGTCGCCGTCGGGCACCCACCAGCGGCCGGGGGGGAAGCCCGGGTCGTCGAGGGTCCAGTCGGCTTCGAAGCCCAGTCGCGAACGGGGAGCGGGGGCGGGGTCCTTCCAGGAACCTCCCAGCAGCAGGGCGCGGCCGCGCTCCCTGCGGCTGAAGTCGTCGGCGCAGTACTCGGCCACGTTGCCGAGCATGTCGAACAGCCCGATGGCGTTGGGCTCCAGGCCGGCGACCTCCTGGGTGCGCTCACCGGAGTTGGCGGCGTACCAGGCGAAGTCCTCGACGTACTCGGGCTCGGGCCCGCAGGCCAGGCGCCACTCGAGCTCGGTCGGCAGCCGGTAGCTGCGCCCCGTCTTGGCGCTCAGCCAGGCGCAGTACTCTTCGGCGGCCGCGCGACTCATGCCGACGGCCGGGCGGCGTCCGGTGCCCCAGTGGCGGTCGAAGGGGTGCACCTCGAGGGGCTTCGAGGGGCGCGTGATTCCGTCGAGGAGTTCGGGCTGCGCCTGGTCGAAGGCGCAGTAGGCGAGGAACTCGTCCCAGGTGACCTCGGTGCGACCGATCCAGAAGCCGCCGTCGGGGACCCAGATCAGCTCGAAGGGCACACCGCTGCCGCGCTCCACGAAGTCGGGCTGGTCGCCGAGGGGCGCGGACGCACAGCCGCAGGCCAGGAGCAGGGCCGCGAGGGCCGCCGAACGGTGCTTCATGGGCGCGGGCTCCCGTCCAGCAGGGCGCTCTCGATGTCGTCGAGAATGGCCAGGTGATGGCGCACGTGAATGTGGGCAAAGCGCAGCCACTCGGCTCCCGAGAGCTGGCCCAGCTCCTGGTGCGGGACGCGGGCGTCCGATGCTGCGACGGCCTCGAGCTCGGCCTCGACCGCGTCCAGGGCGCTGCGTGCGCGACCCAGCTCGTCGACCAGGAAGGCCGGGTCGACCTCGTCGGGGGGGCGCACCATGCGCGGGGCCTCGCTGCTGCCGCGCTCGCGGCTGCCGCGGGCCAGGACCTCGCGCGCGAGGGCGTTGGGGCCGCCCTCGCGGGTCAGGCGCAGGCCGCTGCCGCGGCCGATGGCCCGCACGTTGCCCAGGGCCAGGTCGGTGGAGAGGGCCAGGTGGTAGAGGTGCTGCTCGCTCGACCAGGCCGAGACGCCGACCGCCCGCTGGGCGAGGCCCCCGGCCCTGCGCTGGCGCAGGGCGTCACACGCGTCGAGGGCGGCACGCAGCCCCGCCAGCTCGGCTGTGGGATCGAAGCTCTGGATCGGATGCTCCATGCGGCTGGCGTGGCGGCCTGGCTGGGTCCTCCGGGGGAGGAGCGGCTATCCGCGCCGGGCCGACCAGCATATAACCAGGAGCGCTCCTGCGCTGCGTTCCAGCCCGGGCCGTCCACCCAGAGACTCGATTCACGATGACCGCTGACTGCCGCACCGAAGTCGAAGCCTTCATGACCGGCCTGATCGCCCGCAACCCGGGGGAGCCCGAGTTCCACCAGGCGGTGCAGGAGGTGATCGAGACGGTCATGCCGTTCGTCCTCGAGAACCCGGTCTACCGCCACGGGCAGATCCTGGAGCGCATGACGGAGCCTGACCGCATCATCAGCTTCCGCGTCTGCTGGGAGAACGACGTCGGCGACATCCAGGTCAACCGTGCCTGGCGCGTGCAGTTCAACAACTCCATCGGCCCCTACAAGGGCGGGATGCGCTTCCACCCGACGGTGACCCAGAGCGTCCTGAAGTTCCTGGCCTTCGAGCAGTGCTTCAAGAACGCCCTGACCACCCTGCCCATGGGCGGCGGCAAGGGGGGCTCGAACTTCGATCCGAAGGGGCGCTCCGACCGCGAGATCATGCGCTTCTGCCAGTCCCTGATGACGGAGCTGAGTCGGCACATCGGAGAGGACACGGACATCCCCGCCGGGGACATCGGCGTCGGCGCGCGCGAGATCAGCTTCCTGTTCGGGCAGTACAAGCGCATCCAGAACCGCTTCGTGGGCACCATGACGGGCAAGGGCCTGTCCTTCGGCGGCAGCCTGATCCGCAAGGAGGCGACGGGCTACGGTTCGGTCTACTTCGCGCAGAACATGCTCAAGGAGATCGGCGACAGCCTGGAGGGCAAGCGCTGCGCGATCTCGGGCTCCGGCAACGTCGCGATCTATGCGGCGGAGAAGGCGATGGAGTTCGGAGCGAAGGTCATCACCTTCTCGGATTCGGCGGGCTTCGTGCACGACCCCGAGGGCTTGACGGAGGAGAAGCTCGACTTCCTCAAGCAGCTCAAGGAGGTGCGCCGCGGCCGCATCCGCGAGTACGCGGAGAAGTAC
>JAJFFA010000565.1 GCA_021776885.1 Planctomycetota bacterium | reverse complement strand
TGATCGCCGCCGTCAGCCGCGGGTGCGCGTGACCCAGGGCCGCCACGCCGTAGGCGGCCGTGCAATCGAGATAGCGCGTGCCGTCCGCCGCCTCGACGTGCACCCCCTCCCCCGCCACGAGGGTGATCCCGCGCGACCCGTAGGTCCCGGGCCCGTGCTGGGCCTCGAGGGCCAGGTAGTCGGGGCTCTCCGCGCTCATCGCGAGGCCTCCGGGCGTGTCTCCGCGGGCGACTCGGAGGGCGCTTCGGAAGCTGTCTCCGAGGGAGCACCCGAGCCGGCCGTGATCAGGGTCCCGCGCCCGGCGAAGGCCGCCGCCAGGGGCGCCTCGACCCGTCCGTCCGCGATCATGACCCGCTGGGTCCCCGCCGCCAGGGCCTCCTGGGCACCGAGTAGTTTCTTCTTCATGCGTCCTTCGGTGCGCTCCATCAGAGCCGCGAGCTCCGACTCGGGAACGTGCGACACCAGGCTCGACTCATCGGGGAACGAGCGCAGCACCCCGGGCACGTTGGTCAACAGGGTCAGGCTCTGCGCCCCCAGGGCTCCCGCGACCCGCGCCGCAGCACGGTCGCCGTCCACGTTGAGCGCCTCGCCCCCCTGCCCCAGGCCCACGGGAGCGATCACCGGCGTGTAGCCCGCGTCGAGCAGGGTGTGGAGCAGCGCCGCATTGACCTTCGTCGGCGTCCCCGTCCACTCATCGCGCAGGATGCGCACACGGCCGTTGTCGACCACGCGCAGGTGCGGCTTGCGGCGCGCCTCGAGCAGCCGACCGTCGATGCCCGAGAGCCCCAGGGCAAGCACCCCGCGCGCGGCGAGGCCCTCGACCAGGCGCCGGTTGACGAGCGCCGTGGCCATCATGAACAGCTCGAGGGTGCGCCGGTCGGTGCGCCGGCTGGTGTGCCCCGAAGCCGTGGTCACGAACTCGGGCGGATGACCCACGGCCTGGCCCAGGCGGTTGGTCTCGTCGGAGCCACCATGCACGAGCACCAGGCGGCGTCCTGCGGCGAGCTGGGCTTCGACGTCGGCCACCAGGGCCTGAGTCGAGACCCCCGCGGCGCCCCCCATCTTGATCACATCGATCGACACGTCGTCACTCCGCTCTCAGACCGGGTGCAGACCCGGGAAGTCCAGACCGGAGCCCTCGTCGAGCCCCAGCATCAGGTTCAAGCTCTGCAGCGCGGACCCGGCCGCGCCCTTCATCAGATTGTCGATGGCACCGAAGGCGACGATGCGTCCGTGCTCGAGGTCCAGGGCCCAGCCCACGTCGGCGTAGTTGCTGCCGGCCAGGATCTTGGGCTCCGGGTGGCGCCAGCTACCCTTCTGCTCGTGCACGATGCGCACGAAGGGCTCGTTCGTCCAGGCGTCGCGGTACAGCTTCCACAGATCCTTCTCGCTCAGCTCCTGGGACAGCCAGGCGTGGCACGTGGCCGATGCCCCGCGCACCATCTCGATCGCAGTCACCGAGAGGTGCACGTTCTCGATCTCCAGGTTGCGGCGAACCTCCGCCGTGTGGCGGTGACCGGCCGGGGCGTAGGTACGCACCACCCCCGAGCGCACGGGGTGGTGACTGCCGGCCCCCCACGCCGCTCCGCCCTCCGACGAGCCGACCTTCACGTCGCACACGATCCCGCGCGCCTCGTCCAGGACGCCGGCCCGGGCCAGGGGCAGCAGCGCCAGGGTGCAAGCGGTCGCGTTGCAGCCCACCCCGCTGGCGTAGCGCGCCCCCGCCAGCCGCTCGCGATGCAGCTCTGGCAGGCCGTAGGTGAAGCGCTCGAGCCAGTCCGGCGAGGCGTGGGGTTCGCCGTACCAGTGCTCGTAGCTGTCCGCTGTGTCCAGTCGGAAGTCCGCCGCCAGGTCGACGACGGTCTGGGCCAGATCGGCGAAGCGCCCGATCTGGCGCGAAGAGTGGCCGTGGGGCAGGGCCAGCAGCAGGGCGTCGGCCGGCTCGAGGGCTGCGATCGGGCAGAAGCGCAGGTCGCTGCGCCCGCGCAGGTTGGGGTGGGCCGAACTCAGGTACTGCCCGGCGCTGCGCTCGGAGCTGACCTGGGCCAGCTCGAGGCCGGGGTGGCCCAGCACCAGCCGCGCCAGCTCGCCACCGACGTAGCCCGAACCGCCGGCGATGGAGACGCGCATCATCGCGCCAGCTCCAGTCCGGCTGCCGCGGCCGTCAGCACGTGCTCGACGACGCGTGCGGGGATGTCGACGCCGGTGGTCTCGATGCTGTTGCGGAACTCCATGCTGTGGTTGACCTCCAGGACCAGCAGCTCGCCGTCGCCGCTCTCGACCAGATCGACGGCCAGGATCGCAGCGCCGCGGGCGGCGGCCGGCCCGCCGCTGACCGCCAGGGCCGCGCGCGAGGCCAGGTCCGCGACCAGCGGCCCCACGCCGCTCGCCAGCGGGCAGTTCTCCGCCCGAGCGCCGCGCGCGGTGTTCGTGATCCAGTGCTCCGAGTAGCGCCAGATGGCAGCGATCGTCTCACCGCCGACGACGAAGGCGCGCAGATCGCGCCCCGGCTTGTCGACGTGCTCCTGCACGTAGAGCACCTGCTGCTGCCACGAACCGAGCACGGCCCGGTCCTCCAGCACCGCCTCGGCCGCGTCGCGGTCGTTGACCCGCGCGACGAGCCGCCCCCAGGAGCCGATGACGGGCTTGATCACCGCCGGGTAGCCCAGCTCCTCGATCGCGGCCAGCCCGGCCTCCGGGGTGAAGGCCAGCCGCGTACGCGGCGAGGGTAGCCCGGCGCGCTCGAGGGCCAGGCTGGTCAAGGCCTTGTCCCCGCAGGTCGCCACCACGTCGGCCGAGTTCAGGCAGGGCACGCCGCGGGCCTCGAGGCTGCGCAGGGTGTAGAGCGTGCGCCCGAAGGCGATCGAACGGTTGAAGACCAGGTCACAGGCGGGGAAGGCGTCCTCTGCATCCCCCGCGAGGGACAGGCACAGGTCTCCGTCGTCGACCCGCACGAGGTCCGCACCACGGGCCTCGAAGGCCGCGAGCAGCAGCTTCTCCTCGACGCGCACGCGCGAGGCGACGAAGGCGATGCGCGGGCTCACTCGCCCCAGTCCTCTTCGACGTCGGGGGCGACGCCGATCGTGACGGGCGCGAGCTCGAGCACCTCGAGCTCGGAGCCGCAATCGGGGCAGGGCACGACCTCGCCCAGCACGGCGCCCTCTTCGATCTGGACGGAGCCGGCACAGACGGGGCATTCGATGGGGTTGTCGGACATGGGTCTTCTCCTCTTGGGGCAGGGATGGATGGGGAACGGGTTCGAGCGGAAACGAAGAACGCCCGCCAGGCGCTCTGAGAGGCCTGGCGGGCGTTGTTCGTGTGGGACTTCTTGCTCTACGACGAACGACTGGCCCGACCACCCTCGTGGACGAGTCCGGCCGGTTTGGCCTTGGTGCCGGCCTGCGCAGCGCCGGGGGCGCTCGCAAACGGCGGGGGAAGCAGGAAGGTGGAGGACATCGTGGGGAGACGGCGTGCGGGCCGCCCAGGCGCGGAGAATCGTGCCCAGGGGCACCCGAGTCAAGCGCGATGTGCGCCGTTTTTGGGCGCGCTGGCTACGGACAGAAGGTGACCTCGAGGCCATTCGACAGGTTGAAGCGCGCTCCACCCGCCGCCTGATCCCGGAACCAGAGCTGAAAGTGCCAGGTGCTGCCGGCCAGGATGCGGCCCTCGGCGGTGCGCGGTGCCGACAGGTCGACAGCGCGCTCGAAGCGGCCCGCGGGGCTCGCCTGCTGCACCGGGAGCAGACGGAAGGTCTCTCCGCCGACGCAGCGGAAGCCGTTGCCGAAGGGCACCTGGACCCGGCTCGAGCCGTAGAAGAAGACCCCGGCCACGTTGGCCGGCGCGGCGCTGGCCGAGAGGGCGAACTCGTTCGCCGCCAGCCCCAGCTTGCCGGAGTAGTCCATGCGCGACCCCGCTCCCACCGAGTTCGAGGCGCCGATGCAGTAGGTCCGGGCACGGCAGGGCACGACCCGCCACAGCTCGCCCCCGCCGTAGTCGACCAGCACCAGCTCGCCCTGGGCATCGACCCCGACCGAGCTGATCGTGGCCACGTTGCCACTCCTGGGCACGAGGTCCGGGCTGTGGTCCACGAGGTCCGTCGACTGCGCCCCCTGGCGCTCGAAGGACCAGACCTGATTCGAGCAGAAGTCGGCGAAGAAGAAACGCCCGACGAAGTCAGGGAACAGGCTGCCGCGGTAGACGACGCCGCCGATCACGGCACAGCCCGAGAAGTTCGAGTACTCGTGCACCGGGCGCAGGAGGCTCGAGCTGCCGCAGTCGCAGCCGGAGAGACCGGTGCACGCGCTGCCCTCTTCACAGCGCCAGCCCAGGTTCGCCCCGGCCAGACCGAAGGCGATGCGATCGACCTCCTCGCGCCGGTCCTCGCCCACGTCCGCGATCCACAGGTCGCCGTTGTCGGGGTCGATGCTGAAGCCCCACGGGTTGCGTAGCCCGTAGGCCCAGATCTCGGCCCGCGCCCCGGGGGTCGCCGTGAAGGGGTTGTCCCCCGGGACATGGGGAAAGGGCAGGTCCACGTCCAGGCGCAGCACCTTGCCCTGCAGCTGCGTCAAGTCCTGGGCGCGGCCGTTCGGGTCGTTGCCCGGACCGCCGTCGCCGAGGGTGATGTACAGGTTGCCGTCGAGGGGCGAGAAGGCCAGCCCACCTCCCCGGTGGATCGGAGTGTCGTGGGCCAGCGGCCCGAGCACGATCGTCTCGCTGTTCGGGTCGACGCGGTCCGGGTCGCTGGCGGAAACCAGGAAGCGCGACACGAGGGTGCTGCCGGTCGCCGGACCGGTCGTGTAGGACACGAAGACCCGTCCGCTGCTGGCGAAGTCCGCGGGGAAGGCGATCCCCAGCAGCCCGCCCTCGCCCTGCTGATTGACGACGGCACTGAGGTCGAGGAACGGCTCGGCGTTCAGGTCGCCGTCGACCAGGATGCGCACGTAGCCCGCCTTCTCGAGGACGAACAGCCGCGCATCACCCGGCGGCGCAGCGACGCGCACCGGCTTGTCGAGCCCGCTCGCGAGCAGCTCGACACCGACCACCTGCGCCGCGGCCGGGGCGGCGAGGAGGGAGAGCAAGAGGGGCAGGAGAGCGGGGCGAGCCACGTCGAGGGTCCAAGGTTGAGAGTCGAGTTGAACGGATCATGGTAGCACGGGCTATTCCCAGGCCACGGAGAGGGCGTTCGAGGTGCCGAATCCGCTCCCACAGGGGCCGCTCGGGTCCCGGTACCAGAGCTGGTAGTGGAAGCTGGCTCCCGGCTGAATCCGCCCCGGGGGGGCAAGCAGCACCAGCTCAGCGGGCCCGTAGGCGACGCTCCCAGCCGGCCCGGCCGCGCGCACGGGGTAGCGGAAGGTGCGGCCCCCGACGCAGCGCCGCCCGTCTCCGAAGGGCAGGTCGACCTGTTCGCTGCCCGCGAACAGGAGCGCGCTGCTCCCCGGCAGGATGCCCTCGCCGCGCAGCACCAGATCGTCGGCCGAGACCTGCGTCGAACCGCTCGCGCCCAGCCGGACACCGCTCTCGAGCGCGCCGTCGGAGCCGGCGTTGCCGCAGCCGGCCGTCGGGTCGTCGTTGCCACAGGGGCAGCGCAGCCCATGACAGTAGCTCGTCGGGCCGTGGGTCACGACGCGGGTATACACGTCCGCGTCCCCGCGTGGCTGGGTGGACATGTAGAAGGGCAGGGTGCGCCCTCCGGCACTGGCCATCCCCAGGTAGTCGCCGATGAAGCGCCCGGCGAAGCCGGCGGACGCGCTGCTCCAGGTCTCCGGCGTCAGGCGCGCCTCGCTCCAGGTCGCACCCTGGTCGTCGCTGTAGGAGTAGAAGACGTCGATGAAGCCCGCGCTGGCGTCGTCGTCCTGGTCGACCAGGCGCGTGTCGTTGAAGACCATGTGCAGGCGCCCCCCCGCATCGACCTCGAGCCAGGGGAAGAACTGGTCCCCGGGCGGCGTGCCATCGGCGTTGATGACCCGCGGCGTGCTCCAGGTCACACCCTGGTCCTGGGACTCGGTGAAGTAGAGGTCGACGTTGCGGTTCCCCCCCATCTGGTCGGTCGTGTCCGGGTAGACCAGATAGAGCTGCCCCGAATTCGGGTCGACGGCGAAGCCCACGAAGGCCGGCACGCGGTAGTTGCCCGGGAAGCGCGAACCGTCCAGCCCCCAGACGTCCATGCGAGTTGCAGCGATCACGGGCGTCGAGAGGGTCAGCCCCCCATCGAAGCTGCGCCGCACGCGCACCTTGTCGTTCGTGTTCCAGAAGGCGATGTACAGCTCGCCGTTCGGACCGCAGCGCGGCAGGAAGCCCAGACCGTTGCCCAGGGACGCGGGCGCCGACCAGGTCGCTCCCCCGTCCGTCGAGCGGATCAGGCCCTGGTTGTAGGCGATGTAGAGCAGCGTGCTGCCCGTCGGGTCGGCGGGGTCCGGGCCCGCCGTCATCCAGCCCTTGTCGATCGTGGGGCTGAGGCGCGCCATGACGGAGGGCGAGAAGTCCGCCTGGCCCACGTCCTTGCGCGCCACGAAGATGCCGCCATTGCCCGTGAAGGACATGCCCCCGGCCCAGAGCGTGCCCGTGCGCGCGTCGTAGGCCGTCATCGGGTCGCCCTCGATCA
>JAJFFA010000564.1 GCA_021776885.1 Planctomycetota bacterium | reverse complement strand
GAAGAGCCTGCAGGCGCAGTTCCTGATCCCCATGGCCGTCAGCCTCTCGGCCGGTGTCGCCTTCGCCACGCTGCTGACCCTCGTGCTTGTCCCGGCTCTGACCCTGATCCGCGAGGACGCCCTGGGGCTCTGGGCGCGGGTCACGCGGGCGACCGGCGGCGAAGGCGAGGCTGCGGAACCGAAGCCCGCGTAGCCGCCTGGCCGCCTGGCCCGCTACTCGGCGACCTCGGTCGCCGAGTGGAAGGTCAGCCAGGCTTCGTGCACCACTGGAATGTAGGGGTGACGCGCGAGGGATGCGCTGGCGTCAACGGACGCGCCCACGGCGGGGTCCTGGATCAAGCGGCCGGAGAGCGCGTCGAAGACCAGGGACGCGTCGGGTCCGCCCACCAGGCGTTCGCCCTCGGCGGTGCTGCGCGGGGCCAGGGTCAGGATGCTGCCGCGGAAGCGCCGCTCGTAGACGAGGGCCGCCTTCTCGCCCGCGTGCCAGACCACGACCAGGGGCACGTCGCCCAGCTCCAGGGGAACCACCCGGCGCTCACGCAGCAGGGCCAGGGGGACGAGCGCGCTCTCGCCCTCGGCCCGCACCCCGATGCCCAGGGGTTCGTCGTGCTCGTTCTTGCCGCTCGCAAGGTGCTCGGTCGTGTAGTGCCAGGCCGTGCGCTGCACCGGGCTCAGGTCGAGCACCAGGGTCTCGGGATGCATCCGCTTCCAGGTACCGAGGCCGACGAAGACCGCCGGCACCATGTCGAGGCGCGTGCCGGCCTCGTCGCCGTGCAAGCCCTCGCCCAGGATCTGGCTCCAGAGCGAGCCCGACTCGGAATCCCACATGACCAGGTTGCCGTCCAGCAGCCGACCCGAGACGCCCAGGGTGACTTCGCGTCCTTCGACCTTGCGGGCATAGACCATGCCCGTGAACGTCAGGGGTCACCAGTTGACCGCGAAGGGTTCCGCCCCCAGGCGGTCGTTGATGATCTCGCGCTGCGGACCGCCCAGCATCGACACCGGATAGGCCCGCGCCTCGCCGCCCACAGCGATACCGATCACCAGTGACGCAGCAGAGACCGGGAACTGCATCGCGTCGGGCCGGGAGTACGGCGCCCCCTCGATCGGGAGCAGGGCGCGCGGCACCACCTCGTCGCCTGGCGCGTCGTCGCCCCAGGTCGCTTCGACCCCGCGCTTCTCCCAGTCCTCGTCGCCGGAGAAGGGATCGTCCTGCCAGGCCTGCGCGGGGAGGGCGCCGAGGGTCAAGCCGAGGGCCGTGTGTACGAGTCGTCGCATGGTTTCCATCATGCCACGGCGTGTGCGCCCGACGGGTGGGCCGCTACGCTGCGGGCCATGAAGCGCGCCCTCCTGCCCCTCGTGCTCGTCTGCCTGCTTGCCTCGTCTTGCCGCACCACGGCCTCCGAGGCGGAGCACACCCCGGCCCAGGTCCTATCGACCTGGATGAGCGGGTCCTTCACGAGTGCTGCCCAGGCCAGGGATCAGCAGGACCTGTTCTTCGAGCTCCAGCTGCACGTGACGCCGATCTGGACGGAGCGCGCGGACGGTCCCTGGCTCTACGTCGAGCAGGCCTCGGCGACGTCTCTCTCACGTCCCTACCGCCAGCGCATCTACCGCCTGGTCGATGTCGAGGCCGGCGTGCGCAGCGACGCCTTCACCTTGCCCGGCGAGCCCCTCGACCTGGCGGGAGCCTGGGAGGATCCCGAACGCTTCGCGCACCTGATCCCGAACGACCTGCAGGAGCGCAGCGGCTGCTCGATCCACCTGACCCGGCGCGGCAACCAGTTCGTCGGCGGCACCCGCGGTCAGGGCTGCAGCAGCCACCTGGCCGGAGCCAGCTTCGCCACGTCCGAGGTCAGCATCCGGCGCTCCGTGCTCGAGTTCTGGGACCGCGGCTTCGACGAGAACGGCGAGCAGGTCTGGGGCGCGACCCACGGCGCCTACGAGTTCGTGCGCGTCGACTGACCTCGCGCGGCGGGTTACTCCAGGCTGGCGACGTGCAGGATCGCGTCGCCACGGTTGACCGGCGGGTTGAGCGCCATGCCGATCACCAGGCCATCCGCGGACGCCTTGATCAGGGACACCCGGTCGCCCAGGGGCTCGTGGATCGCTCCCATCCGCTGCCCCTTCTCGACCCGCGCGCCGAGCTCCACGTCGACGGTCAGGATCCCGGAGCGCTTGGCGCGCAGCCAGGTCGAAGAGACGGCCCGCACGCTGGGCGTGCGCGGAGGGCGCGGCGTCCCGCGCAGCATGCCCAGGGCGTGCATCACGCGCTCGACGCCACGCAGGCCGACGCGGATCGAAAAGTTGTCGAAGCGCTGGGCTTCGCCGCCCTCGAAGAGAAGACACGGCTTGCCCTGACTCACCGCCGCGGCGCGCAGCGACCCGTCGCGGGTGCGGCTGTGCATCATCACCGGTGCCGCGAAGGCGTTGGCCAGGCGCAGGGTCTCCTCGTGCTCCAGGTCCGCCCGGATCTGGGGCAGGTTGGTGCGGTGGTTCGAGCCCGTGTGCAGGTCGATGCCAAAGTCCGCGTGCTGCACGATCTCGCTCATGAACAGGCTCGCCAGCCTGCCCGCGAGCGAGCCCCGCGCCGATCCGGGGAACGAGCGGTTCAGGTCGCGCCGGTCGGGCAGGTAGCGCGACTGGGTGATGAAGCCGAAGACGTTGACGATCGGGACGGCGATGACGGTGCCGCGCAGCTCCGTGGGATCGAGCTTCGCCAGGAGGCGTCGGATGATCTCGATCCCGTTCAGCTCGTCGCCGTGGATCGCGGCGCTGACCCACATGCGCGGGCCCCGCCGGGTGCCGTGCACGACGGAGATCGGCAGGCCCATGGAGGTGCCGGTGGAGAGGCCCGCGATGGGCAACTCGAAGGTGCGTCGCCCGCCCGGCTCGACGACGCCGCCGGCCATGGCAAAGGGCTCGGCCTTGGTGCGCAGCGCCTTCTTCTCCGTCACCTTCTTCTCCGCGGGGCGCTTCGGTTCCGGCTTGCCTTGTTTCACTCGTGACCTCCGCGCGCGGGCTTGCGCTTGAACTTCTTCGTGGTTTTCTTCTTGGGACGCTCGCCCGTGGTCTTCGTCTTGGGACGCTCGCCGATCAGGTACGACGCGCCGGGATCGATCCACAGCCGCCGCCGCACCGCCTCCCTGCCGAGCAGCATGCGGAAGCCCATGACGTCGCGGCTGGTCAGGGTCAGCTCGATCGGCCACTCGAGGTCGCCCATGCGCAGCCGGGTCTGGATCACGAGTCGCCGTTCTCGCTTGCCGCCCGAGTTCTTCACGTAGCGCTCGTCGAGCAGCGGGGCCCGGGCATGGACCGTGTGCAAGATGTCGCGCTGCAGGGGGTGCACATCGAAGGCGACCCAGGTGCGACCTGCGCGCGTGTAGGTCTCGATGTTCGACGCGTGCAGCGCCGATGAGCGCGCCCCCGTGTCGACCTTGGCCTTGATCTGGGCGATGTCGAGGTCGGGGAGGCGGACCCACTCGCGCCACCCGATCAGCGGACGTTCCTGAAACGTCCTGGGCTTGGGCTTGGGCTTATCGATGGCGACCTGGGGGCCCGGAGACCCCCCATGGGGCCGACAGTGTGCCACCCGCGGGACGATACTCAAGGGTCCGGGGCGGCAGCGTCGAAGGAGACACCAGCCCCCCCGCGCGGGTACAAACTGCACATGAGGATCGAGGACAAGACTCCCGCGCGGGCCGGGTTCACCCTGCTCGAGCTGCTGATTGTCCTGGTGGTCCTGGCCCTGGTGGCTTGCCTGGCGATTCCGGCCTGGTTCGCCCGCAGCGAGATCACCCTCGACAACGCCGCCAAGCTCCTGGCCCGGGACCTGCGCGAGGTCCAGAGCATCGCGGCAATCAAGCAGGAGACGGTCCGGATCGAGTTCCTCGGTGACCGGGACGGGTACCGGGTGCTCGACTCCTCGGGCCAGCCCCTGCCCTCGCCCTCCGGACCCGGGAGCTTCGAGCGCCGCTACGCCCGCGACGCCATCTTCGAGGGGGTCGAGATCGGGCGAGCCGACTTCGAGGGCTCCCCCTCGCTGCACTTCGACGAGAACGGGTTCGCGCAGCAGCAGGGCACGGTGATGCTGCTCTTCGGGGGCGACGCCCTGATCGTTCACGTCGCCAAGCCCTCGGGGCGGGTCCTGATCGAGGGCGTCGTCGAGGCCTACCTCGAGGACCGGCGCTAGCGTTTCGTCGGCGCGCGCCCGCGCTCACTTCCGAAGCTCGGAACCAACGCTCGAGCCTCCGGTTCGTAGAAAAAACACGGGTGGGGCGAAACGCGGCGGCCTTCGGAGCGATAAGGAGAGCCCGCGTCGAGCTGGCGGCACGGGCTGAAAACAAAATGGGAGCCGCCACCGAGGTGGCGACTCCGCGCGGTCGCTTCTTGCAGTAGCGACGGCTGGGGTCGGTGGCAGAACCGGCCCCAGCGGCTGCGCGAGATGGCAGGTTTCGCACGCAGCGCCGGGCGCGGTAAGGCGCCCGCAGAGGTGAAAGTGGCAGGACCTTCACCTCGTAAAGAGACGCTAACAGCGCCCCAGAGATCGCGCCACTAGTATTTGGGCACCGCGGGGTCGACCTCTTCGCTCCAGGCCTGGATCCCACCGCGCATGGAATGGACCTGCGTGAAGCCGTGCCCGATGAAGTAGCTGGCCACGTCCAGGCTGCGGATGCCGTGGTGGCAAGAGAAGACGAGCCGGCGCTCCTTGGGCAGGCCCATGTACTTGCCGGAGTCCTCGTAGTCGAGGAGCTCGGCCCCCTCGATCTTGGCCATGGCCCACTCCTCGGGTGTGCGCACGTCGATGAAAGAGAACTCCTCACCGGCGTCGAGCCAGGCCTTGACCTGCGCGGGCTCCACCTGGATCCCCGAGTCCAGCTCCTGGGCACGAACGATAGTCTGGATCATCTCGTTGATATCCAAGATGTTGTGGTCCTTGGCCACCTGGGCCAGGGTGTCGCCGGGCTGGAAGCCGCAGGAGGAGCAGCCCCCGACGTGGTAGCGCTGGAAGAGGGCGCGCTGGGCGGCGGGAGCGAGTTGCATGACCTCTTCCATGGTCATCTCGGGCTGGATCTGGATCTCGGTCGAGCTCACGGAGTACTCCGTTCGGGCGGTTCTTCGGGGCGTTGGAACGACCCTCTAGTCTAGCCGCTGGGCCACTTCCAGAGCCCCTCTCATTTGCAACTTGGAACGCGGGGGGGAACGCGCCGCACCCTGTCCGGTGGCGCCCGGGCGGCGCGCCCTCTACCCTCGCGCGCTTCTCCTCGGTCCGCGGAAGCGCCGCGGCCGTTCCACGAGAGGTATCGAGACCGCCATGGCCGAATCCCGCATCACCCCCCGCTCCGAGGACTACGCCCAGTGGTACCAGGACGTCATCTCCGCCGGCGAGCTCGCCGAGGCTGCCGGCGTCGTCAAGGGCTGCATGGTCATCCGTCCCCACGGCTACGCCATCTGGGAGAAGATCCAGGCCGACCTCGACCGGCGCTTCAAGGAGACGGGCCACCAGAACGCGGCCTTCCCGCTCCTGATCCCGATGAGCTTCCTGCAGAAGGAGGCGGAGCACGTCGAGGGCTTCTCGCCCGAGCTGGCCGTCGTGACCCACGCCGGCGGCAAGGAGCTGGAGGAGCACTACGCGATCCGGCCCACCTCCGAGACGATCATCGGCCACTTCTTCGCCAAGTGGATCGACTCGCACCGCGACCTGCCGCTGTTGATCAACCAGTGGGCCAACGTCATGCGCTGGGAGCTGCGCACGCGCTTGTTCCTGCGCACCAGCGAGTTCTACTGGCAGGAGGGCCACACCGCTCACTCCAGCCATGAGGAGGCGGCCGAAGAGGTCCAGC
>JAJFFA010000563.1 GCA_021776885.1 Planctomycetota bacterium | reverse complement strand
ATGCGGGCGACGGAGGCCAGGGAGCTGGCCTCACCCAGACCACGCAAGTACTCCTCGACCCACCCCTCGATGGGTGCGCGCGGGCCGAGGTCGACGTGGAACACCTCCTCCCCCGTCAGCACGTAGGCGTAGAGGGACTGGTAGCCCGACGCGTACTCGATCAGGCAGCCGCCTGCGGGAACCAGCGCCGTACGCAGGACCCCGACGTCGAGGGACACGGGCGCGCTCGCGGACAGCCCCTCCAGCAGGGCGCGGGCGTTCCAGCGCTCGGCGTGCGCGAGCCCGCTCTCGACCAGCCCGTCGCGCGCCTCACCCGTCTGCGCCTCGGCCAGGCGCACGGCGCTCCACTCCTGGGCGACCTCGCCCCAGTTGGCGTAGGTCGCGCGCCAGGTCGAGCGCTCCTCGGGGGCCAGGTCGTCCAGCTCCGAGCGCTCGATGATCCGCTCGGCACGCTCCAGGCTGTCCTGCACGCGCTCGAGCCGTCCCAGGGCCAGGGCGGCCCGGGCGCGGGTGTCGAGGGTCGCGAGGATCGGTCCCTCACGCCCCAGGAACTCGAGGGTCTCCAGGGCCCGTTCGGCGATCTCGAGCGCTTCGCCGTTCTCGCCCTGGAGGTGCAGCAGGTAGGCGAGGTGCGCCTCGCCCGTCGCGACGAGCAGGGCGCTGCCCGCCTCGCGTGCCGCCTCGAGGGCCTCGTACTGCCGCATCGAAGCCGTCTCGAAGTCCCCGCGAACGATCAGGGCCTCGACCAGGTTGGTCAGAACCTGCGCCTCCACTTCGCGGCTGCCCCCCTCGCTGCGCGCGGTCTCGAGCGCGCGCTGATGCCAATCCTCGCGACGCGCCGGCTGCCCGAGGTCGCCGTAGAGCAGGCCGAGCTGGTCGAGCACCTTGGCCCGCTCGAACGGCCGCCACGTTCCGCCCGGGTCCTTCAAGGCCTCGAGCAGGGCGGCCTCCGCGGCCTCGAAGTGCCCCAGGAAGCGCTGGACGCTGCCGAGCAGGTACAGGGCGCGGGGCAGCAAGTCGTTGTTCTCGTGCTCCCGGGCGTACGCCAGGACGCGCTGGTACTGCTGGCGCGCGCGGCGGTAGTCGCCGCGCTCGTAGTAGAAGTTCCCGAGCCAGCCGACCTCGCTGGCCCGTGCGCCCTCGAACTCGAAGCGCTCGATCGCCTCGCGCTGGGTGGCTTCGGCGCGCTGCGGCTGGCCGTCCGCGAGCAGGAACTTCGCCAGCGCCGCGCGGGCCGCGCCCTGCTCATCGGGGGAGCCTTCGAGGTCCGCCCGCTCGACGGCCGCGCTCAGCTCGCGCTCGCCCATCGGGGGCGCAGTCTGGGGCGCGAGGATGCAGCTCAGGAAGAGAAGCCCGATCCACATGGTCGAATCAGGCTACTCCATTCCCCCCTCAGTACACGCCCTCGACGATGGTCTCGGTGCTCTTGCCGAAGGGGCGCACCTCGGCCACGCCGTCCCAGGGGTAGAGCTCGCAGGGGCGGCGACGCAGGGCCTCGTCGCGCTCGAGGAAGCGCGGCATGAAGAGCTCGCGGGTCAGGGTGGTCAGCTCGACCCGGCCCCAGGTGTCGTACTCGACCGGCTCCAGGGGCGCGTCGGGGTTCGTCACGCGCAGCACCGCCCGCGGCTGCGGGGCGTAGTAGGTGATCGAGAACTTGTCCGCCGGGGTCAGGGGCTTGTGGGCGGCGAGCCCCATGAGGGTGTTGCCGTAGGTCGGCACGAAGCCGACCTGGCCCTCGAGCACCTCCTCGACCAGGAAGCGCACCGTCTGGGGCGACATGGTGGTGCCGCCGCAGAACACGCCCTTGATGCCCGCGGCGGGGATCGAGACCTTCTCGGCCAGGGCCTCGAGCAGCTTGGGCGTGGTGAACAGGACGCTGACGTCGCGGTGCTCGAGGATCAAGAGCGCCTGGTCGACCACGTGCTCCATGTAGGCGCGGGCCTGGTCAGCCTGGCCCGAGGAGATCAGCTTCTTGACCCAGCGCGGATCGAGGTCGACGAAGTAGCAGGAGCTGCCGCGGTGGTTGGCCAGGTGCTCGATCGCCAGGCGCAGGCGACGCGGACCGGTCGGCCCGATCATCAGCCAGTAGCCCCCGCGCGGGAAGGCCGCCTCGTCGAGGGTGTCCGAGAACTCCTCGTAGTCGTGCTTGTAGTCCTCCCAGCCGATGCGCTGCTTGGGCATGCCCGTCGTGCCACCGGTCTCGAAGATCGTGAAGGAGCGACCCGCGTAGGCCTTCGGGATCCAGCGCTCGTGGGGCGTCTTGCGCAGCAGCTCGCCGTCGAACTCGGGGAAGCGCAGCAGGTCCTCGAAGCACTTCACCTCCGTGCGCGGATCCCAGTCCGCGGCGGCGGCGAACTCGAGCCAGTGCGGGGTGCCCGTCTCGGGCGAGAAGTGCCACTCGACGGTCTCGCGTACGTGGGCGTCGAGGGCGGCCTTGGCGGCGTCCGCGCTGGCAAAGCGCGGCTGGGCAGTCGCAGGGGTCATTCAGACGGTCTCCGGATCGAGGAAGAAGCGCTCGACATGATCGCTCGGCGGCGGCTGGGTGACCAGGGAAACCAGCACCAGGGCCGCGGCCGAGGCCGCGAAGATGAAGGCCACGGGCATGGCGCCGAAGACCAGGTAGTCCGCGTCGCTGGCCGTGCCCGCCAGGGAGGGCTGGATCAGCCCCTTGTAGAAGAGGACCCCCCAGGCACCCGCCATCACCAGCACCGAGGCGATCGCCCCGGCCTTGGTCACGCGCCGCCAGTAGAGCGAGGCGAAGACGAGCGGGAAGAGGCTGGCGAAGCCGCTGAAGCACCACACCGCCAGGTCGAAGATGTGCGGCGGCGGGAAGAAGGTCAAGAGGTACGTGATGGCCACGATGAAGACGATGAAGGCGCGGCCGATCATCACCTTCTGCGCGTCGCTGTAGCGCCCCTCACCCGCCGAGTGCACGACCACGTCGTGGGTGAACATGGCGCCCAGGCAGACGAACTGGCTGTCGAGGGAGGACATGATCGCGGCCAGGATGCCGGCCGTCAGCAGGCCCGTGATCAGCGGGCTCTCGAGCACGCGCCCGACCATGGTGGCCAGGATGGCGTTCGAGTTGCCCCCCGGCGGCGTGATCCCCGCCCCCACGGCCCACGAGCCGATCAGCACGCAGGGCACCCACACCAGCATGATGAAGATCGGGTGCATCACGATGCTCAGCCGGAAGGTCTTTGCGCTCTTGGCCGTCAACCAGTGCTGGAACAGGTGTGGGAACATGCCCACCGAGAGCGGCACCAGGCCGTAGGTCAGGAACTGGGTGTGGCCGATCATCCCGCGCCGCGCGGCGTGCTGCGGGGCGACCTCGATCAGCTTCTCGGAGGCGGCGCGCAGCCCACCGAGCTTGTCGGCGATCAGGTAGAAGGCCAGGACGCCCATGACCATGAAGACGACGGTCTGGAAGGCGTTGGCCCAGACGGCTCCACGCACGCCGCCCAGGAAGATGTAGAAGAGCACCACGCCGGAGATCACCAGCCCGGTCAGCCAGGGTGGAACCGCGCCGACGAAGAGCAGCTTGCCGTTCGCCAGCGCCACGCCCGGGAAGGTCTCCGGGAACATGCCCTGGGTCACGCCGCGCACCACCGAGCCGGCGCCGAGCAGGCCGATCAGCAGGTACGGGATGACCAGCGCCACCAGGATCGGGAACAGGAGCGAGCCCAGGAAGGGCGACTGGAAGCGCGCCCGGAAGTACTGGATCTGGGTGACGTAGTCGTAGCGCTTGCCGATGGCCCAGAGCCGGATGCCGACCACGAAGAAGACCAGGCTATGGACCAGGCCCGAGGAGCTGGCCATCAGGCCGTAGACCCCGATCCCCTGGTCGTAGCTCTTGCCGGTGGAGCCAACCAGGGCGAAGGCGGTCATCGTGGTGCCGAAGACCGACAGCAAGAGCAGCACCGAGCCGATCGAGCGGTTGGCCAGGAAGTAGTCGGCGCTGGTCCCGCGCGAGAGCAGCTTCGAGCCCAGGCCCAGCCCCAGGAGCAGGGCCAGGTACCCGATGATGATCCACAGGGGCAGCATGTCGACGGCGGGGGGATTCATACCTGCTGGTCTCCCTGGGAGTCTGTCGACGACGCGACGGAGTCACCCCGGTCG